>NZ_JBFBJY010000041.1:0-71030 GCF_040702125.1 Kitasatospora sp. NPDC085895
ACCCGGAAGCTAAGCCTCGGAGCGCCGATGGTACTGCAGGGGGGACCCTGTGGGAGAGTAGGACGCCGCCGAACAATCATTGAAAGAGAAGCCCCGCCCGGGGACCCCGGGCGGGGCTTCTCGCATTTCCGGGTTCGGCACGGCCGGCCAGGGGGTGGTGCTAGGTCCACCCCAAAGACGGGTGTCACAGCCAATGTGCTGCGATGGCCACAGCCAGGAAACTGATGCCGTGGCCAGTCGGACGTCGAGGTCGGGAGCAGCACCGTGGCAGTCACAACTTCCCTCGAAGGGATGAAGGTGGTCGGGCGGGGAGCGTCGGGGCGGCTCCGGGCGAGCGTCCGGGCGGTGGGCCGGTCCGCGATCGCCGCCGGCGGCGCGAGCCTGAGCGTCCTGTTGCCGTTCATGGTCGTGGTCGTCACCGGCGGTGTGACGGCCCGGATCTTCGAGACCTTCGAGTTCTTCCCGTTCTGCGTGTTCGTGACGGTGATGACCACCGGTCTGCTGGCGGTCTACCAGTGCTCCCGCCACAGCGCGGGCTGGACGAGGGCGCAGGTCCGGCGCTGGTGCGGGACCACCGTCCGGGCGGAGTACTCGCCCATGCCACCGCTGGAGCGTGACGAGCGCGGCCACTGGTGGACGGGTTTCTCCTATCACCGCCGGCACGGTGTGGCCCGGGTGGCCCGTTTCGTGCACTGGAGCGTGCGGGACGCCACGACCAGGCGGGACGCGATCTGGTGGCTCCTCAACCCCTGGTCCGCGACGTTCTTCCTGGTGCCGCCGGTGCTGATACTCGGCGGTGGGGCGGTCTTCGCACTCGTCTCCGCCGTCGACAGTGGGCTGGGCAGCAGCCACCCGCTGAAGTCCGTCATGTCACTCCTGCTCGGCCTGCTGGTGTCGGTGGTGGGCCTCCTGGTCACGCCGTACGCACTGCGTGCCCATCTCGACGTCGCCGCACGGGTGCTGGAGCCGGGGCGGTGGGCCAGCAACACCCAGCTGAAGCGCCGGGTCGAGGAGCTGACGCTGACCCGTGCCGATGCCCTGGGCAACCAGGCGGCGGAGCTGCGACGGATCGAGCGGGACCTGCACGACGGCGCCCAGGCGAGGCTGGTGGCGATCGGCATGACGCTCGGCACGATCGAGCACCTGATGGAGACCGACCAGGCCGCGGCCCGCGAGTTGCTCTCCGAGGCCAGGCAGTCCTCCGCCAAGGCGCTCCAGGAGCTGCGCGACCTCGTGCGGGGCATACACCCGCCGGTCCTGGCCGAGCGCGGGCTGGGTGATGCGGTGCGGTCGCTGGCCCTGGACAGCCCGCTGCCCACCGAGGTCACCGTCTGCCTGCCGAAGCGGCCCGAGCCGCCGGTGGAGGCCGCCGTCTACTTCTGCATCAGCGAACTGCTCGCCAACGCCGCCAAGCACTCGGGGGCACGACGGGTCTGGGTGGACATCCTCCACCGGGCCGGCCTGCTCCGGGTCACGGTCACCGACGACGGCTGCGGGGGCGCTCAGCCCGGCCGGGGGAGTGGGCTGCGCGGCATCGAGCGGAGGTTGGGTACCTTCGATGGCACGCTCTCGCTGAGCAGCCCGCCCGGCGGGCCGACGACCATCACCATGGAGTTGCCGTGCGCGTTGTCCTCGCCGAGGATCTCTACCTCCTCCGACAAGGGCTGATCAAGCTCCTGGAGGTGCACGGCTTCACCATCGCGGCGGCGGTCGAGACCGGTCCCGAGCTCTTGGAGGCACTGCTCAACGAGAAGCCCGACGTCGCCGTGGTGGACGTCCGGCTTCCGCCCACGCTGACCGACGAGGGGCTGCAGGCGGCGCTCGCGGCCCGGCGGCAGGTCCCCGGCCTGCCGGTCCTCGTCCTGTCGCAGCACGTCCAACAGCTCTACGCGCGGGAGCTGTTGGCCGACGGCTCCGGCGGCGTGGGGTACCTGCTGAAGGACCGGGTGTTCAACGCCGAGCAGTTCGTCGACGCCGTCCGCCGGGTGGCGGCCGGCGGTACGGCGATGGACCCGGACGTGATCGCCAAACTGATGGAGAGCCGGGCCGGTTCGGGCCCGCTCCAGCGGCTGACACCCCGGGAGCGGGAGGTGCTGGAGTTGATGGCGGAGGGTTGTTCCAATTCCGCCATCGCCGCCCGACTCACCGTCAGTGACGGTGCGGTGGCGAAACACATTGCCAATATCTTCACGAAGTTGGAGCTGGCACCGGCCGAGGATGCCAACCGCCGTGTCCTGGCGGTGTTGGCGCACCTCAACGGCACCCCACAGCGGACACCGGCGTCCGGGCGGGAGGCGTGATGAAACGCGTGTACGAGTAGTATCCGGTGGGCCGAGACGGTCCACAGCACGGAGACCCCGTGTCCGGCCGAGGGTGGATTCGGCAGTAACGGTCGCTTACGGCAGCAGCCGGTCCCCAGGGGTTGATCTACTACATGGCACGCCCGTCCCTCACTCGCGCTCATCGGGCACTACTCGGCGTGGTCGCCGCCGGTGCCTGCCTGATTTCCGGCATCGGTTTCGCCGGCTCGTACAACGCGGTGCGCGAACTCGCGATGGAGAAGGGCTTCGGTGCCTTCTCCTACGCCTTCCCGATCGGCGTCGACGCCGGCATCGTCGTGCTGCTCGCGCTGGACCTGGTCCTGACCTGGCTGCGCATACCCTTCCCGCTGCTGCGGCAGACGGCCTGGCTGCTCACCGCCGCGACGATCGCGTTCAACGCGGCGGCCTCCTGGGGCGACGCCCTCGGCATGGCGATGCACGCGGTCATCCCGGTGCTGTTCGTCGTGGTCGTCGAGGCTTCCCGGCACGCGGTGGGCAGGATCGCGGCGATCACCGCCGACCGCCACATGGAGTCGGTGCGCCTGATGCGCTGGGTCCTCTCGCCGGTGCCGACCTTCCGCCTCTGGCGCCGCATGAAGCTGTGGGAGCTCCGTTCCTACGACGAGACGGTCCGGCTGGAGCAGAACCGGCTGGTGTACCGCGCGCAGCTGAGGTTCCGGTACGGCCGCGGCTGGCGCCGGTCCGCTCCCTTCCAGGCGCTCCTGCCGCTCAAGCTGGCGAAGTACGGCGTGCCGCTCGACCCGGGCATCCTCGACCGGATCGACGGTCCGCTGGAGGTGACGAAGGGCGAGGCCTCGCCCGCCGGTCCGGCTGCGGTGTCGGCCGCCGTGGCGGTGCCGACGCTGGCCAAGCTGGCCGCGGTCCGGCTGCGGGACGCGCAGGAGCCGGAGCACGACGGCACGCCGGTCTCCGAGCCGGAGGCCGCCCAGGCCAACGTCTGGATGGCCCGGGCGGTCCGCAGCTACTCGCAGCCGTCCGACGACGCCGAGGCGCCGGGCGCCCGGATGTCCCCGTGGTTCAAGCCGCCGCGGGCGGCGGAGCCGCGGCCCGTCGGAGCCCAGGCCGGCCCGATGGGCGACCTGCCGCCGTCCGGCCCGCAGGTCCTCGGCGGTCCGGCCCAGGGCGAGCGTCCGGGCCGTCCGGTGCCGGGTGCCGTGGGCCGTCCCCAGGCCGGGCCGCAGCAGGGCACGGCCCGTCCCGTCCCCGGGCAGGTGTCTCCCGGTCGGCTCGGTCGTCCGATCCGCCTGGAGCAGACCGTCCACGCCGAGTCCGAGCAGTTCCAACAGGACGTGCGCCGCTTCGCGCGGGACGGGGCCGCGGCGGAGCCGCTGCCCTTCGACCAGGCCGAGGCCGACCGTGCCGAGCTGGCGGGGCTGGACTTCGATGCCGAGGGTGTCGAGTCCGCCGGAGGGCCGGGCGGCCGCCGCTCCGGTGCCGACCCGCTCGACCCGGACGTCTGCTTCGACGCGCTGATCTCGTACATCGACACCTACGAGCAGCAGCCCGACCCGCAGAGCCTCGCCGAGTTCCTGACCTCCGAGTACGGGGTCACCGGCTCGCGCCCGGACGGTTCGGTGAACCCCGCGGACGTGAACCGCATCTGGGCCCAGCTGCAGAACCGCTACGTCAGCTCCGGCCGCGAGTAGCCGCCACCGGCTGCGGGCACACGCCGGGTCACCGGCGCAACCGTGCATCACCACAACCCCACGCACCCCCCGGAGGACTCCGACCGGGGGGTGTGCCATTGACGCCCCGGCGCGGCGAACACTACCGTCGCCTCAACAATTTGTTGAAGCGCTGGTGCGGGTGTGCGGCCGGCGCGTCGTGGAGGAGTTCTGATGGCGCAGGTCGAGCTGGACGGCACCGTTCCCGCAGGTGGAGCCTCGTTCTCCGACGCGGCCCGGACGGCCGTGGCCGCCCTGCTGGCTCCGATCGACGCCGAGCTGGCCCGCCGCTACCCGGGGGACTCCGGCAGCCGGCAGCCCGTCCACACCGTGTACGTCCCGGCCGACGCCTTCGGCGCCGACACGGTGGACGACTGGGGACGCCGGGCGCTGGAGGCGTTCGACGCGCACGCCGCGACGCCGGAGCAGCTCGCGCAGGCGCTCGGTGTCCCCGCGGACGCCCTGCTCGCCGACGTGCACGCCCGCGTCCGGGCCAAGCTGGAGCGGGAGCCCGTCGAGGACCTGCGGATCGACTTCGAGGACGGCTACGGCCCCCGGCCGGACGCCGAGGAGGACGCGGCCGCGGTACGGGCCGCCCGTCTGGTGTCCGAGGCGGTGGCCGGCGGGACGGCCCCGCCGTACATCGGCATCCGGATCAAGTGCATGGAGGCGGCCGTCCGCGACCGCGGCATCCGCACCCTGGAGCTGTTCCTCGCCACGCTGCTCGCCGGGGGCGGTCTGCCCGACGGGCTGGTGCTGACCCTGCCGAAGGTGACCTACGCCGAGCAGGTCACGGCGCTGGTCCGGCTGCTGGAGGACTTCGAGCGGCGGGCGGGGCTGCCCGCCGGCCGGATCGGGTTCGAGATCCAGATCGAGACCACGCAGGCGATCCTCGGCGCGGACGGCCGCGCCACGGTGGCCCGCATGATCGACGCCGCCGAGGGCCGGGCGACCGGCCTGCACTACGGCACCTTCGACTACAGCGCCGCCTGCGGGGTCAGCGCGGCGTACCAGAGCATGGACCACCCGGTGGCCGACCACGCCAAGGCGGTGATGCAGGTCGCCGCGGCCGGCACCGGCGTGCGGCTGTCCGACGGCTCCACCAACGTCGTCCCGACCGGCTCCACCGAGCAGGTCCACGCGGCCTGGCGGCTGCACCACGGCCTCGTCCGCCGTTCGCTGGCCCGCGCCTACTACCAGGGCTGGGACATGCACCCGGCGCACCTGCCGACCCGCTACGTCGCGGTCTACGCCTTCTACCGCGAGGGCCTGGAGGCCGCCGCGGCCCGGCTCGCCGCCTACGTGGCCAAGGCCGGCGGCGACGTGATGGACGAGCCGGCGACCGCCCGCGCGCTCAGCGGCTACCTGCTCCGCGGCCTGGACTGCGGGGCCGTCGACCCGGCGGAGGTCGCCCGGCTCACCGGCCTCGACCGCGCCGCGCTGGACGCACTCGCCGGGCGCTGACCGGCGGCGTCCGGCAGCCCGGGCGGGGAGGCGGCGATCCTGCGGCGGGTCCGGCACCGAACCGGCGCAGGACCCGGAGCGTTAGGCTGGCGGGACACCCGTGCGGGACGACCGGTGCGCCGCCGCGGCAGCGCCGTCGCCTGCCGCCCGCCGCCACCCACCTGCCCGGAGACCCGTCCCGCCATGTCGGAGCCCAGCCCGAAGCCGTACCTGACCGTCCGGGGCGCCGGCAGCCACGAGATCGAGATCAAGAAGTCCCGCTTCATCTGCCACCTCGCCCGGGTCGCCGACGAGGACGAGGCGCAGGCCTTCATCGCCGCGATCCGCAAGCGGTACTGGGACGCCCGGCACAACTGCACCGCCTTCGTGGTCGGCGAGGACCAGCGGCGCGAGCGCTCCAACGACGACGGAGAGCCGAGCGGAACGGCCGGTGTGCCGATGCTGGAGGTCCTCCGGCGGCGCGGTCTGACCGACACGGCGGCGGTGGTGACCCGCTACTTCGGCGGGATCAAGCTCGGTGCGGGCGGACTGGTGCGGGCGTACGGCAGCGCGGTCTCCGAGGCCGTCGACGCGATCGGCCTGCTGGAGCGCCGTCCGGTGGCCCTGTTCACCGTTCGGGCCGACCACACCAGGGCCGGACGGCTGGAGAACGACCTGCGTGCGGCGGGGTACGAGGTGCGTGACCTGACCTACGAGGCCGCCGGGGCGCGGATCGAAGTGGGGGTGCCGGAGGCCGGGGTGACGGGCTTTCACGCCTGGCTCGCCGAGGCCACCGGCGGCTCCTCCAGCGCGGCGCCGGCGGGGTGGAGCCACCGCGAACTGCCGATTGAGTGACACTCGAACGAATTAACCATGCCCGGAGTCGGAACTTCCGCTCCGGGCGTCTCCGTTTCCAGCACAAGGACGTCGCGCCGGCACCCGCCGGCCGATGCCGGACATCCAGCCCATCGATGGAGGACCGCAGACCCGACCCCTGCACCACGGGAGGTACCGAGCATGACGTCAGACCACGCCCCGACCTCCGGCCGCCCAGCCGAACCACCGGGCCTGCCCAGGCAGGCCGACCAGTCCGGACGCGCCATTCCCTACCGGACGACCCTCACCACCGCGCTGCCCTTCGACGACGTCCTCGCCCTGGTGGACGAGGCACTCGCCGTCTGGCTCAAGCAGGAGGGCCACGACGAGCCCCCGCCGGCCGACCGGTCCCCGAGGACGGAACGGCTCAGACTCGGCGAGCGCGTGCTCCTGGACCGCGACACCGGGCCACTGCCGGTGTCCGCCGAGACGCCGACTGCATCCACACCTGCCACTGCTTCCGACACCACCACCCCCGACCGCGACACCGTCCCCGGCCCTGACCACGGCCCCGGCCAGGGCCTTGCTTCCGGTGGCACCCCTCCGGTGGGCCCCACCGGCCGCTACGCCCGACGCCGGCTGCGCACCCCGGACGGCGCTCACCGCACCCACCTGCTGACCGTCACCATCGCCACAGCCGCTCCCACAGATGCTCCCGCAGTTGCTCCCACCGGCACTCCGACGACCGCCGGCGGCGAGGAGCCCCTCGTGCTCCGGCTGGAGGCGGAGCACCTCACCTCCGGTCCGCCGGTCCGCAGCCCCGGCCGGGTGCCGGTGCCCGAGGTCGCACGGATCCTGCTGCCCCTGCTCGACGCCCACGACGGCCCCGCACCGCTGACGGCCCAGCCGCGGGTCGTCACCCCCGCCGAGGTCGACGACCTGATCGACCAGCTCTGCGACCCGGAGCGGCGCCTGGCCGCCGTCGTCGCGAGCGTGCCCCCGTCCACCCCGCTGGAGGAGTGGCTGGCCGACCGGGTGCAGCCGGTGCTGCACCAGCTCACGGGCCTGGCCTCGCTGCACGTCCTCGACCACGCCGCCCTGCCGCTGTTCAACGTCGCCTTCGAGTTCCACAAGGTCTACGGGGGTGCGGTGCGCACGTACCTCCCCGAGGTCGACCCGGCCTCCCGCGCGGACGCCGGACGGCACCAGGTGCTCGCCACCCGCCGGATGTCGGAGGACACCCGCCGGGCGGCCGGGCTGCTGGCCCGCGAGCCCCGGCAGATCGCCGCCGAGATCCCCGT
The DNA here is from genome assembly GCF_040702125.1 of Kitasatospora sp. NPDC085895. Classification (NCBI taxonomy): domain Bacteria; kingdom Bacillati; phylum Actinomycetota; class Actinomycetes; order Kitasatosporales; family Streptomycetaceae; genus Kitasatospora; species Kitasatospora sp. NPDC085895. Next base: position 7,567 of record NZ_JBFBJY010000041.1, read on the forward strand.
GCCGCCGGCCCTGGCCGCCGTCCCCCCGCTGATCGTGCCGCCGGAGCACCGGCAGCCCGTGCGCTCCGGGACGGCCTCCGAGGCGCCGCGGTCCCGGGCCGACGAGCGCCGCCGTCGCAGCGTTCCGCGCCCGGCCCGCTCCGGCAGCAGGCTCTGCGTGGCTCCGGTGGCACCCGTCGCGGTCCTGGCGGAGGCCGCACTGCCCTCGGCGGCCGCGCTGCGCGCTCCCGCCGAGGCGGCGTTCGCCCGCCTGGCCAGGGACACGGCCGCGGACAAGGAACTGGTGCCCGAGAGCTTCGGTGAGCTGGTCTGCCGGTTCGCCGAGTTTCCGCTGCTGCAGTTCACCGGGGACGAGAAGGAGACCGTCGCACTGGACGGGCAGCCCGACGGCTCCGGCTGGGCGCGCCTCGCCTGGGACGGGTTGACGGCCCTGCAGGAGTACGCGGCGGCTGCCGTCCGAGGTGAGGCCGGCGGTGACTTCAAGGCGTGGTGCGAGCACACCCCGCCCGGCTGCCACCACTTCCCGCCGCGCAAGGCCGTCCGCTGGGAGTCCCGCACGGTCGAGAGCCACGCCAAGTGGAAGCGCGAACGGATGCTGCCGGTGCCGCCCTGCGTGGACGCGTCCCGACGCGCCTTCATGGGAGCCCACCTGCGGATCGGCGGCGGCTCGACCGCCCCCCGACTGCACTACCTCGACGACTGCTCCGGCAGCGGCCGCATCTACGTCGGGTACATCGGACAGCACCTCACCAACACCCGCACCAACTGACACCCGCACCGACTGACCCACCGCCGGAGGGAGCCGAGGGCACAGCGCCGACACCGACCGAACCGAACCGAGACCTGACGGCGGCACCAGGGTGGCCGACGGGCACCCCCCAGGGGTGGCTCGGTCGGTGCACTGCGGTGGCCAACTCCCGTTGTTGGCTGACCATCGCATCCGAACGGTGGAGAATGCTCGCAGGGACCGCGGCCGAGCGGCCCCTGCGAGCGCGCGCGGGCTGGTCCGGGCCTCCGCGATCTCGCCGGACGACCAGTGATGCAGTGACGCAGTGGTTCAGTGACGTAGAGGCTCAGTGACGTAGTGGGGGATCGACCGCTGATGCAGCATTCACCCGACAGCCGCCCGGACGGTACCCCGTCGGCCGCCTCCTCGGCCCGGACACCATCGGCCCAGGCATCATCGGCCCGGGCGTCCGCCGCGGCCCGGACATTCCCGGAGGCGGCCGAGCCGCTGCAGGCCGGGTTCCTCGCCACGCTCTTCCGCGACCTCGGGGCGGAGGCTCCCGACGGCCCGTCGGAGGAGGACACCGTCGCCGTGCACGCCCGCGCGGCCGCCCTGACACACCATCGGACCCTCACTGTGCAGGCCGAGCACGAACACCTCGCGGACCTGCTCCGCCGCGCCGCGCTCCCCGTCTCCGCGATGGACTTCGAGAGCCAGCTGCGCAGCTACGAACCGCGGCCCTTCCCGGCCGACGCCGACCTCCCGCCGGTCGAGGCCGAGCCGCGCTGGGCCGACTACGCCCCGCCGCAGCCGCCGGCCGCCGCCCCCGACGAACCGGCCTCCCGCCGGCTGCTCGACTCCGGCTACCAGCGCGAACTCGCCCAGGCCCGGCTGCGCCACCAGCGCGACCTGCGCGAGTGGCGGGCCCGTCAGGCCGAGGGTGCCGCGGCCGAGTCCCGGGCCGCACGGGCCGCCCACGAGGAGACCGAGCAGGCGAAGGCCCGGGCGGTGCGCGAGTACAACGAGAGCCTGGAGGAGTGCCGACGGGCGTACCGGCTGTCCGAACCGGCCGCGGTGGAATCCCTGCTGGAGCGCGCCCTCGCCGCCGCCGAGGTCGCCACCCGCGACATCCCGTCCCCCTGTCGGGCCCTGTTCCGCCCGCTGACCCGGACGGCCGTCCTCGACCTCGACCTGCCGCCGCTCGACGTGGTGCCCTCGCTCTCCGGCTACCGGCTCGCCGAGGACGGCACGCCCGAAGCCGTGCCGCGGGCTCCGGCCGAGCGGTCCTCCGACTACCTCCGCCTGGCCGCCCGGCTGGCGCTGCGCGCGCTCCAGGCCGCCGACGCCGTGGACACCGAGGGGATCCTCGCCGGCGTGGTGCTGAACGGCTGGCTGCGCCGGCCCGGCGCCGACCCGGTCTGTCTGCTCAGCGTGGACGCCGACCGCGACGCACTCGCCCGCACCCGCCTGGTGGCCGACCCGGCCGACCCGGCAGGCCTGGCGGACCCGGCAGGCCCGGCAGGCGCCCGGAGCCCGGTCGTGGACGACGACGAGCCGGCCCCGGGTGTGTACGCCGACGCGGAGCACGACGAGGCGCTGTTGCGGCTGCGCGAGCTGTCCGCCGTGGTCACGCCCGACCCGTACGGGCCCGTGCCGGTGGTGCCGAACGGCACCGCCGGTGCGACGGTGCCCGCCCCGGCCGAGCTGTCGCCCAACGAGTTCGCCCAGCTGGTGCGCGAGTTGCTCACCCGGGGCGGGCTGGGCTCCTGGAGCGTGCGGCTGCGCGGGCCGATCGGGCTGGTCGCCACCGCCGAGGGCACCGCGGACAGCGCGCTGCCCGGCCGCTGGGTGGTCTGGGCGTCCCGGAACACCGATCCGGTGGCCGAGGACGAGGTGCGCACCCTCGCCGAGGCGGTCCGCGAGGAGGGCGCCGAGCGCGGGCTGCGCCTGACCACCGGCAGGTTCGGCGAGGCGGCGCTCGACCTCGCCGCGGAGGAGGGCTACCGGCGCATCCACCTGATCGACGGCGAGGGCGTACGGGAGCTGTCCCGCACGCACCTCGGCCTGCCCCTGGCAGCGGGCTGAGCGGACCGGGCCCGCCCCGCCGCGCCGGGCGCGGCCCCGGCCCGCTGCACCGACACGGCGGCCCTGTCAGTCTGGAGGGATGGGAATCGGGTTCCTGGACAGGTGGCGTGCCCGGCACGTCCACCACCCGGGCGGCATCCCGCCGCAGCCGGACGAGCCGACGATGGCCGACCTGCTCGCCGAGTGCGGGCTGCTGCGCGAGCTCGCCGACGACTCGGGCGTGCGGCTCGACGACGGAGTGACGTCGCTGACCCAGCTCGACCAACTGCTCCCGCGCTGGCGCGACGATCCGGAGGTCTCGGAGTGGCTGGGCAACGACGCCGGCCTGTATCTCGGCACGGTGCTGCACCGGCGCGTGCCCGGCACGGTCTGGCGGCTCGACGAACACGACCGCCCGCTGGTGGTGTTGCCCGGCGGGCGCGAACTCGACGTCACGGCGATCGGCCACAGCTGGGCGGTCGAGGGCTCGCCCCAACTCGCCGCGGCCTACCTCGCCGCCACCGACGGCTGAGACCGCCGACCGTGCCCGCCCCCGTAGCCGTGCGCCCGCCCAGGACGGTGCCCGCCCCGGATTCCGGGTGCATCCCCGGTTCCGTGTGCGCACCGGGGTCCCGCCGCCCGTCCTTCCCGGCGCCGCGAGCGGCGGAGGCCGACCGGTGACCGCCGTCCTCGTCGCCGCCGCGGCCTTCCTGATGACGCTGGTCGGCGGCTGGGTCGCCCAGCGGACGGGTGACCGCCGGCACCTGGTGCTCGGTTTCGCCGCCGGGCTGATGCTCGGTGTGGTCGCCTTCGACCTCCTGCCGGAGGCGGTCCGTGCCGCGCCGGACGAGATCCACGGTGTGCCGCAGGCCCTGCTGATGTTCGCGGCGGGCTTCCTGACGATCCACATCATCGAGCGCGCGGTGGCGATCCACCGCAGCCACGAGGGCGAGTACGCCGCCCACACGCACGGCCACGGGCACCACGACCACGCCCGGCAGGGCATCGGCCTGACCGCGGCCGGAGCCCTGGTCGGGCACAGCCTGATGGACGGCTTCGCGATCGGGGCCGCCTTCCAGGCGGGCACCACGGTGGGCACGGTGGTGGCCATAGCGGTGGTGGCGCACGACTTCGCGGACGGCTTCAACACGTACACGATCACCCGGATGTACGGGAACGACCGTAGGCGGGCGCTCACACTGCTGGCGGCGGACGCGGTGGCGCCGGTGACCGGGGCGGCGATCACGCTGCTCTTCACCATCCCGGTCGAGGTGCTCGGCCTCTACCTGGGCTTCTTCGCCGGCTTCCTGCTGTACCTCGCGACCTCGGACATCCTGCCCGAGGCGCACAGCCCGCACCCCTCCCGGACCACGCTGCTCTGCACGCTGCTCGGTGTGGGCTTCATGTGGCTGGTGATCGGCTTCGCCGACTGAGAACCGTCGCCGGGACCTCGTCGGACGAACCGCGGCGGACGGGCGGAGCCGGGGCGCGGCCGGCTAGCCGGGCTCGCCCGCTCCCGCCGCCGGGGAGGCCGCCTCGACCAGGGCCCACTGCTCGCGGATCGCCCGCAGGGCGGCCGTGATCGCCGGACGGCGGGAGGCCTGGCTGCGCCACAGCGCGTACACCCGGCGGGTGGGCTCGGGGGAGACCGTCCGGGCGACCACTCCGGCGGGCAGCGGCGCCCGGCCGAGCCGGGGCACCAGGCCGAGCCCGAGACCGGCCCGGATCAGCGCGATCTGGGTCTCGAACTCTCCGACCTGGTAGAGCACGTCGGGTTCCTCGCCGGCCTCGCGGAGCGTGCGCACCAGCCAGTCGTGGCAGATGTTGCCCGGCGGGACGCTGATCCACCGCTGCCCGAGCAGCCGCTCCACCGGGACGGTGGCGAGCGCGGCGAGCGGATGACCGGCCGGCAGCAGCAGGTCCACCGGGTCCAGACCCAGGTCCAGGCGGGAGACCCCGTCCTGCACGGGCAGCGGCACGGTCGGCCAGTCCTGGACGAGGGCGAGGTCGACCTCGCCTCGGGTGACCAGCTCGACGGCCGGGTACGGGTCGGTCTCCAGCAGCCGGACGTCGAGGTCGGGGCAGTGTTCCCGCAGGTCCGCGAGGGCACCGGGCATCACCCCGCGGGCGCCGGTCGCGAACGAGGCCACCAGCAGCCGGCCGACCGCCTGCCCGCGCCGCTCCTCCAGCGTCACCTCGGCCTGTTCGACCAGGGCGAGCAGTTGCCGGGCGGTGTCGGCCAGCCGTACGGCCGCGTCGGTGAGCACCACGCCGCGGCCCTGGCGTTCCAGCAGCACGGTGCGGGTCTCCCGCTCCAGCTTGGAGATCTGCTGCGAGACGGCGGAGGGCGTGAACCCGAGGGCGGCCGCCGCGCCGCCGACAGAGCCGTGCACCGCCACCGCGTGCAGCGCGCGCATCCTGCCGAGATCCAACATGACGGCCATGGTAAAGCGTTGCTGAACGGTTCGGTTCAGAATTCATCGCTGGTGCTGAACGGTGACCACCCGCCAGGCTCGACCCATGCCACCGACCACCGCTTCCGTCCCCGTTCCCCCCGTCGCCGCGGGCCGCTCCGCGTCCTCCGTCGGCGCGGGCCCCGCCGGTGCTGCGATGGCGCCGCGCGACATCGGCCTGGCGGTACTGGTCGCCGCCGTCTGGGGCCTCAACTTCGTGCTGATCCACGTCGGCCTGGAGAACTTCCCGCCGCTGCTCTTCTGCGCCCTGCGCTTCGCCGTCGTCGCCGTGCCCGCCGTCTTCTTCGTCGGGCCGCCGCGGGTCGCCTGGAAGTGGGTGGCGGCCGTCGGGTGCACGCTCGGCGTGGCCAAGTTCGGCCTGCTCTTCCTCGGCATGCACGCGGGGATGCCGGCCGGCCTGTCCTCGCTGGTGCTGCAGAGCCAGGCGGTGTTCACGGCGCTGTTCGCGACGGTGCTGCTGCGCGAGCGGCCCACCGGGCAGCGCACGGCCGGTCTCGCCGTCGCCTTCGGCGGCATCGCGCTCGCCGCCGTCGACCACGGCCTCGGCGGCCCGGTGGGTGCGTTCGTGCTGGTCATCGCGGCGGCCGTGTTCTGGGGGCTGTCCAACGTGCTGACCCGCAGGGCGGCCCCGGCGGACGCCCTGCGCTGGATGGTCTGGGTCAGCGCGGTGCCGCCGCTGCCGCTGCTCGCGCTGTCCCTGCTGGTGGAGGGTCCGGATGCCGACCTCAGGGCGCTCGCCGGGATCTCGGCGGCGGGCATCGGCGCCATCGCCTACGTCGGCCTGGTCTCCACCCTGTTCGGCTTCGTCGCCTGGAGCCACCTGCTGCGCCGGTACGACGCCTCCGCGGTGGCGCCCTACTCGCTGCTGGTGCCGGTGTTCGGGATGTCCTCGTCCTGGCTGCTGCTCGGCGAGCGGTTCAGCGCGCTCGCCGGGGCCGCGGCCGTCCTGGTGATCGCCGGGATCGGGCTCACCGCGGTGCCGGCCGACCGGGCGGCGTCGCTGATTCGTGCGCTGCTTCGGCAGCCCGCAGCGCCCGCAGCAGGACCTCCTGCTCCGCGCGGCTGACCGGCTCGAAGTAGTCCCGGGCGACCTCGTGGCGGACCTGACCGATCCGCTCCAGCGCGGCCCGGCCGGCATCGGTCAGCACCACCCGGACGGCCCGGCGGTCGGCCGGGTCCGGGGTGCGGGCGACCAGGTCGGCCTCTTCCAGGGCGTCCACCACCGCGGTCGCGGAGCGGGGGGCGATCCGCAGCCGTTCGGCCAGGTCGCTGAGCCGCATCGGGGCGCCCGGCCCCTCGTCGCAGCCGGGGGCGTGGGCCAGCGTGCGCAGCGCGCGGGCCTGGGCGGGGGTGATGCCGTAGGGCTCCAGCCGGTGCATGGTCTGCCGCCGGATCCGCTTCATCGCCCGGGTCAGCGCGTCGGCGAGCTCCGCTGCGGTGTCGGCGGTCGGCGGCGTGGTCATGGGGGCTCCCGGCTCGGAGTGCCCCGGCCCGGCCCGGGGCGGGCGGGGCCAGGGTATCGGTGAGGCAGTCCCGAAAATTTGTTGAGTCAACCTCACTATTCGACTTACCGTAGTTATGGACGGTCCGGAGCCTGCCCGGCGGGCCCCCGTCCGACGGGTGCCCGCATGCGCGGAGCGCCCCCGATTCCCGTACCCGGCACCCTGGAGATCCCGTGTCCCGATCCGAAGCCCGCGTCGCCACCGACCGCCCCGGCCGCTACGGCAAGCAGCTCGCCGCCCACCTCGGGCGCCGGGTGACCGCCGACTGGTCCGAGGAGACCGGCCGCGGCACCGTCACCTTCTCCTACGGCACCGCCGTCCTCACCGCGGAACCGGACGGCCTGCTGCTGGTCGTCGACGGCGAGCCCGACCGCCTCGCCGACCTCGAGGACGTGGTGGGCCGCCACCTCGTCCGGTTCGGCACCCGCGACGAACTGGTCGTCGAGTGGCACCGCGACAACGGCGAGCTCGGCCTCGTCCACCGCAACCAGGACGAACCCCCGGCCGACAGCTGAGCCGACCCGCGCCGGCCGCGCGGGCCGGTCAGCCGGACCCCCAGCGCGGCGGGCCGCCGCCGTCGGCCGGTACGCGGGGCAGCGTGCGCCGCACCAGCAGCGCCGCCGCCCACAGCAGCAGACCGGCCAGGCACCAGCTGGCGACCACGTCCAGCAGCCAGTGGTAGTCGCTCCACACCAGGCCGGCCCCCACGCCGAGGCAGAGCATCGCGGTGCAGGTGTGCAGCACGAGCCGGGCGTCGGCCGCGAGCGTTCCGCCGAGCAGCAGCGCCGCCGTCCCGTAGGCGATCGCCGAGGTCGCGGTGTGCCCGGACGGGTACCAGCCCCACTGGTCGGGCGCGAGCGGCAGCCCGTACGGCCCCGGGCGGGCGAACCAGGCCTTGGCGGGCACCACCAGCAGCGGGATCAGGGCCGCGGCCGCCGCGGCCAGCGGCAGCGGCAGCCACCAGCGGGCCGGCGCGGCGCGGCGCAGGCGCACCGCCGCCAGGGCCCCCGCGGCCAGCAGCACCGGTACGGCCGGTACCGCGCCGCCCAGGTCGGACAGGCCGGCGCCGAGGTGGTTGACCAGTGTGCTGTGCAGCGCGTGGCGCAGCTCGTGGACGGTGTGCCGCGCCCCGGTGTCCAGTCCGAGCAGCGGTCCGCCGACCGCGACCTGCCAGGAGATCAGCACCAGCAGCACCGCGAGCATCATGGGCACGACAAGCAACGAAAGCCGCCCCGGAGCAGGGGGGAGAGCTCCGGGGCGGCCGAGGTGATCGCCGCTCCGCACGGCCCGGGGGGTGTGGGCCCGGCGGTCGGTCGATCGGTCTGGATGCTCTGCCGCCCGCGCCGGGGCGGCGGAGGACGTCGCTAAGGGTCGCGGCTCGCTGTCCATCTGTCATGACAGTACGTCAAAGGCAGTGCCCGAGCAGAGATGCGCAAGTGGTTTCGCACAGCATCTTCACCAGCGGGAGTACAACCTCCACGCGGTGGTACCCGTCCCACCGCCGCTCGCGACGGCGCACGGCCCGCGGTCGGCCCGCAGGAGGCCCGTGGACGGCCCGCGGGGGCCGATGGAGGGAACGCGGAGCGGCCCGGTCCTGGTCGGACCGGGCCGCTCCTGCGGGGCGCTGTCCACCGCCCCGGGCTCGTCAGACGCCGGCGAAGGCGCCCTCGATGATGTCCAGGCCCTCGGTGAGCAGGTGCTCCGGCATCACCAGTGGCGGCAGGAAGCGCAGCACGTTGCCGTAGGTGCCGGCGGTCAGCACCACCAGGCCCTCGGCGTGACAGGCCTTCGCCACGGCGGCGGTGACCTCCGGGTTGGGCTCCTTGGTGCCCGGCTTCACCAGCTCGATCGCGATCATCGCGCCGCGGCCGCGGACCTCGCCGATCACGTCGAACTTCTCCTGCATGGTCCGCAGGCGGCCCAGCATGACCTCGCCGATGCGCTGCGCCTTGGCGTTGAGGTCCAGCTCCTTCATGGTCTCGATCGAGCCGAGCGCGGCGGCGCAGGCCACCGGGTTGCCGCCGTAGGTGCCGCCCAGGCCGCCCGCGTGCGCGGCGTCCATGATCTCGGCGCGGCCGGTGACGGCGGCCAGCGGCAGACCGCCGGCGATGCCCTTGGCGGTGGTGATCAGGTCCGGGACGACGCCCTCGTCCTCGCACGCGAACCACTGGCCGGTGCGGCAGAAGCCGGTCTGGATCTCGTCCGCGACGAACACGATGCCGTTGGCCTTCGCGTACTCCACGATCGCCGGCAGGAAGCCCTTGGCCGGCTCGATGAAGCCGCCCTCGCCCTGGATCGGCTCGATGATGATCGCCGCGACGTTCTCGGCGCCGATCTGCTTGTTGATCATGTCGATCGCCTGCGCGGCGGCCTCGGCGGCGCAGTTCTCCGCACCGGTCAGCCAGCGGTACGGGTAGGCCACCGGCACCCGGTAGATCTCCGGCGCGAACGGACCGAAGCCCTGCTTGTACGGCATGTTCTTCGCCGTCAGGCCCATGGTCAGGTTGGTGCGGCCGTGGTAGCCGTGGTCGAACACCACGACGGCGGTGCGCTTGGTGTACGCGCGGGCGATCTTCACCGCGTTCTCGACGGCCTCGGCGCCGGAGTTGAACAGCGCGGTGCGCTTCTCGTGGTCGCCCGGGGTCAGCTCGTTCAGCTGCTCGGCCACAGCCACGTAGCCCTCGTACGGGGTCACCATGAAACAGGTGTGCGTGAACGCCGCGAGCTGCTCGGACGCCTTCGCGACGACCGCCTCCGCGCTGTTGCCGACGTTGGTCACGGCGATGCCGGAACCGAAGTCGATCAGGCTGTTGCCGTCCACGTCCTCCAGCACGCCGCCGTTGGCACGGGCCACGTACACGGGCAGGGTGGTGCCGACACCCGCGGCCACCGCACCGAGCTTGCGGGCCTGCAGCTCCTGCGACTTCGGGCCGGGGATCGCGGTGACCAGGCGGCGCTCCTGCGGGAGCGGGGTTGCAGCGCTCATGGCGGGTTTCTCCATATCTCAGTGCTCGGTCCTCGAAGGCTACGACCGAGCCCGCGACCCGAGCATGCGCCACTCGGTAGCAGTGCGCCGCCCGAATTGTCCGGCGCGGCCAGCGCGCCCGGTTCAGCGAACACGCGCCCCTGCTCCACTACATTGAGCGCGGGCGTGTCGTCGGACCGGCGGCATGGGTATGGCATTGCCGGCGGTGGGACAGGGAGTGGGGCCGGGATGGGACTGGACGGCACTCGGGGGCAGCAGGCGCCGCAGGCGCAGCGGACATCGTCCGTCCCCCCGCAGCGGACCCTCCCCTTCGACCTCGCCGCCTGGGCGACCGAACCCCGCCCCGACACCCCGCCCGGCGTCTTCCGCCTCGGCCACCGCCCCCACGACGAGACCCGCGCGGAACAGGCCGCCGTCCCCGCCCGCCCCCTCCTCCTGCGCGCCGCCCTCAACTTTGTGGTTGCGTGGCTGGCATTCATCTACGGGCGAGGGCTCGCGCTGTCGGTCATCGCCTTCACGGTGAACTGGATGGAGATTGGCACGCCGGTCCTCGACGAGCACCAGAACGTCAAGCAGTACGTCGTGCCCTACGGCCAGCAGGACCTCGTGCTGCTCGCCGTCAATGTGCTGCTGCTCGTGGTCGTGATCCGCGTCTTCGGCCGCATGGGCCGCTGGAAGGAGGTCTACCACCGGTACGCCAAGCCGCTGCTGTCCAGGACGGTGACGCACGAGGAACCCCCGGCGGACGCCGAGACCCCCCTCACCACCGACCCCTGGGCCGGGATCCGGGGGGCTGCGCCGCAGGCGGCGCGGCGGTTGGACGGCGAGCCGGTCGGTGACGTCGACTACGCGCGGATCCGCCACGCCTGGGAGACCGTGCTGGCGGACCCGGAGCTGCTGCCGGCCTTCGCGGAGCAGGTCGAGGTCCGCGGTGCCGCCGCCTGCGCCCACCCCTCCGAGGCGCGGGACCTGCCGGGCCGCAGCGGCCGGCACGACCTGCTGACCCGTCAGGTCCGCCTCGGCACCGCGCAGAACGTGGTGAAGAACCCGCCCGCGCACCGCAGCGCCGGGTTCGCCCTGGACCCGCAGCTGATCGGCACCTCCCTGCTGGCGGTCGGCCCGGCCGGCACCGGGAAGACCGCCCGGCTGGCCCGGCCGGTCGCGGAGGCGCTCTGCCTGCAGGCGCTCGCCGGCACGGCCTGCGCGGTGGTGATCGGCGCCGCCGAGTCGGACCTCGGTCCGGACGCCTGGTACGACGTGGTGATCGCGCCGGGCGACCCGGCGTCCCCGTACGGCCTCGACCTGTACGGTGCCGCCGCGGACCCGGACGAGGCCGCGGCCCGGCTGGCCGACGCGCTGCTGCCGGACGAGCTGGCGGCGCGCGCCGAGACCGCGCGCACCGCGCTGCAGCAGGTGGTCGGCCCCTACCACGCGGCGTACGGCCGCTACCCGGGGGTGCGCGAGCTGCGGGCGCTGCTCGGCGGGGACCAGGACGCCTGGGCGGTGCTGCGCAAGGCGCTGCAGGCGGGCGGCCTGCTGGCGGTGCACGAGGCCGACCTGCTGCACCGCGAGAGCCGGCACGGCCGGGTCGACGACCCGGGCACGCTGCTGGCCGACCGGCTGGCGCTGCTGGACCGTCCGGTCTTCGCGCGCAGCTTCGCGGGCGGCCCGGACGCGCTGCCGCCGTTCGCGATGCGGGCGCTGGAGCACCCGCTGCGGGTCCGGGTGAAGCTGCCGGAGCGCAGCCACCCGGAGGTCGCCCGGATGCTGTCGCGGCTGGTGGTCGCCCAGTTCGTGCAGGCCGCGTCGGCGCGCACCGAGCGGTCGCTGTTCGCCGGCCTGGTGGTGGACGACGCCTCGGCGGCGGTGGACGCGCAGATCGTCCGCGGGCTGCAGCGGATGCGGGCGGCGAACGCGGGCGCGGTGCTGCTGCTGCGCACCCTGGTGGACCTGCCGGAGCCGCTGCGGGCGCCGCTGTTCGGCGCGGTCGGCTGCCGGATGGCCTTCCCGGGGATCGCCCCGTGGGACGGCCGGCTGTTCTCCGAGGCCTGGGGCACCCACCTGGTCACCGAGACCGCGGTGACGCACACGCCGGACACCTCCGGCGGGCTGGTCCGCAAGGCCGCCCGGGCGGGCCGCAAGGCGCTGTCCGGGACGACCGCGCAGACCGAGTCGGTGACCACCCGGGACGTCGAGCGGCACCGCTGGTCGCCGTCCGACCTGGCGCACGCGCTGCCGAGCGGGCACGCCGTGGTGTCGCTGACGACGGTGGACGGGGACCAGGTCCCGCCGCTGCTGGTGGACCTGCGCGACTGACGGCGGTCCGGCCCCGCACGGATCCGCAGGTGGCGCCGGCCGCGGCGCGGCTCCGCGGGTCACCGTGGCGGGCCACCGCGGCGCTGACTCCGCGGCGGAGGATTCCGTGCTGCCGCTTGTCCGGGGCGTACATAATGGAGTCAGCCCCCCAACCCCTCACCTGCGCGGTCGCAACGGCGCGACCGCGTCGTACCAGCGAAGGTGCCATGCCCCCCACACTCGCCTCCGTCGTCCGCAACACCGCGCTCCATCTGACCGTGCTGGCGGGGACGGACCACTTGGAGCGGCAGGTCCGCTGGGTGCACACCAGCGAGCTCGACGACCCGACGCCCTTCCTCGAGGGCGGCGAACTGCTGCTCACCACGGGCATCAAGCTGGGCAAGACCGCGTCGCGGCTGCAGGCGTACGTGCACCGGCTGGCCGACGCGGGGGTGGTCGGGCTGGGCCTGGGCGTCGGCCTGTCGCACACCGAGGTGCCGCAGGCCCTGGTGGAGGCGGCGGCGCAGCGCGGCCTGCCGCTGCTGCGGGTGCCGGAGGCGACGCCGTTCATCGCGATCAGCAAGGCCGTCTCGGCGGCGCTGGCGGCCGAGCAGTACGAGGCGGTGACCACCAGCTTCGAGGCGCAGGAGGAGCTGACCCGGGCCGCGCTCGGCAAGGACGGCACGACGGCGGTGGTCCGCCGGCTCGCGGCCAGGCTCGGCGGCTGGGCGGCGCTGTACGACGGGTCGGGCGCGCTGTCCGCGGTGGCGCCGGACTGGGCGGCCCGGCGGGCCGGCCGGCTGGCGGCGGAGGTGGACCGGCTGCGCCGCCGCCCGGCGCCGTCGAGCGCGGCGCTGCAGGGCCGCTCGCCGGGGATCGACACCGCGGACGAGGACTTCGTGGTCGTCCAGTCGCTCGGTGCGGACCGCCGCCCGCGCGGCTTCCTGGCGGTGGGCACCGAGGACCGGATCACGCCGACCGAGCGGTACGTGCTGAACGCGGCGGTGGCGCTGCTGACGCTGACCCTGGAGCGGTCGCGGGAGCTGCGGCAGGCCGAGGAGCGGATGGGCGCCGCCCTGCTGCACATGGTGCTCGCGGGCGAGGTGGCGACCGCGCGGCAGGTGTCGGCGGGCGTGTTCGGCGGTCTGCCGGAGGGCGAGGCGCGGGTGATGGTGGCCGGTGCGGGCACCGGCCCGGAGGCCGCGGAGGCGCTGAGCGAGCTCGGCGACCGGGCGGAGCAGGCCGGCGGCCGGGTCGGCGAGCGGCTGCTCGTCTCCCGCGAGGACGGCCCGCACGGGCCGCGGCTGCTGGTGCTGGCGCAGGACAACGGCGCCGCCCACCGGGCCTGCCTGGGGGCGGTCGAGGAGCACGAGGGCCTGGCGCTGGGCGTCTCCGCGCCGACCTCGCTGGAGGACGCCGGCACGGCGTACGCGCAGGCCGAGCGGGCGCTGGCGGTGGCGCTACGCGGCGGTCGCCGCTCGGTCGACCACGAGGAGGTCGGCGCCGGTTCGCTGCTGCCGCTGCTCGGCGAGGAGGCGGTGACGGCGTTCGCCGAGGGCCTGCTGCGGCCGCTGCGCGAGCACGACCGGACGGCCCGCGGCGACCTGGTGGCGAGCCTGCGCGCCTGGCTGTCCCGGCACGGGCAGTGGGACGCGGCCGCCGCCGACCTGGGCGTGCACCGGCACACCCTGCGCTACCGGATGCGCCGCGTCGAGGAGCTGCTGGGCCGGTCGCTGGACGACACCGACGTCCGGATGGAGCTGTGGCTCGCCCTGCGCGCCGGCGAGGAGTGATCGCCTCCGGGTGATGGGCGGGGCCGGGTCCCCGACGGTCCGCAACACGCCACTGTGTACTTCGGCCGGCGGGGTCCACTCCGCGGTGTCCAATCCGGTTGGTGTTCCGGCCGCCCTACCGTGGGCTGGTATCCACCAATCGAGGGAAGGGCCGGTACGACCGTGACCACCACCCATGAGTTCTGGCTGGCCGGCCGCCGGGCGAGCGGCGAGTCGGACTTCGAGGTCCGCCACTCGTTCGACGGCAGCCTGGTCGGCAAGGTCAGCGTTCCGACGGACGCCCAGGTCGAGGAGGCCGTCGCCGCCGCGGCCGCCGCCGTACCGGTCTTCGCCGCGACCCCCGCGCACGTCCGCGCGGCCGCCCTGGACCACGTGTCCAAGCGGCTGGCCGAGCGCACCGAGGAGATCGCCCGTCTGATCACCGCCGAGAACGGCAAGCCGATCAAGTGGGCGCGCGGCGAGGTCGGCCGTGCCGTCTCGGTGTTCCGCTGGGCCGCCGAGGAGGCCCGCCGCACCAACGGCGAGACCATGCGGCTGGACACCGACCCGGGCGGCGCGGGCCGCTTCGCGGTGGTGCGCCGCTTCCCCAAGGGCGTGGTGCTGGGCATCGCCCCGTTCAACTTCCCGCTGAACCTGGTGGCGCACAAGGTCGCCCCGGCGATCGCGGTCGGCGCCCCGATCATCCTCAAGCCCGCCCCGGCGACCCCGATCTCGGCGCTGGTGCTCGGCGAGATCCTCGCCGAGACCGACCTGCCGGCCGGCTCCTGGAGCGTCCTGCCGGTGCCGAACGAGAAGATGCCGGCCCTCGTGCAGGACGACCGGCTGCCGGTCATCTCCTTCACCGGCTCGGACCGGGTCGGCTACCAGATCATGGACTCGGTGCCGCGCAAGCACGTCACCCTGGAGCTCGGCGGCAACGCCGCCGCCGTGGTCCTCGCCGACTGGAACTCCGACGCCGACCTGGAGTGGGCGGCCACCCGGATCGCGATGTTCTCCAACTACCAGGGCGGCCAGTCCTGCATCTCGGTGCAGCGCGTGATCGCCGACGCCACCGTCTACGACGCGCTGGTGGAGAAGATCGTCGCCAAGGTTCAGGACCAGGTCACCGGCGATCCGACGGACGACGCCGTGGACGTCGGCCCGCTGGTCGACGAGAACGCCGCCAAGCGCGTCGAGTCCTGGGTGGACGACGCGGTCGCCAAGGGCGCCAAGGTGCTCACCGGTGGCGTCCGCGAGGGCGCCTCCTACGCCCCGACCGTGGTCGCGGACCTCTCCGGCGACGCGATCCTGGCCACCGCCGAGGTCTTCGGCCCGGTGCTGTCGCTGCACAAGGTGGACTCCACCGACGAGGCCTTCGCCGCCGTCAACGACTCCTCCTTCGGCCTGCAGGCCGGCGTGTTCACCCACGACGTGCAGGCCGCGTTCCGCGCCCACCGCGAGCTGCAGGTCGGCGGCGTGATCATCGGCGACGCGCCCTCCTACCGCGCCGACCAGATGCCCTACGGCGGCGTGAAGGACTCCGGCGTGGGCCGCGAGGGCGTCAAGTACGCGATGGAGGACTTCACCTACGAGCGCGTCCTGGTGCTCACCGGCCTGGACCTCTGACGGTCCGCACGGCTGCGGGCGACTGACGTCCGACCACCCCGACGCCCCGTCACCGGCTCCCGGTGACGGGGCGTTTCCGCGTCCGCGCCCCCTCCGGCCCTTGCCTTGACAACCCCCGGAGGGGCGTAGTCCGGAAGGAGAGGAAGGGAGGTCGACCATGCTCGGCGACCTCATCGGAGAGGAACAGGCACAGGTCACCGGCCAGCGGGTGGTCCGCAGCGACCACGGGCTGCCGCCCGTCGTGGAGACCTCGTTCACCGGCACCGGACAGCTGCTCGGCGTCACCGTCAACGACACGGGCAGCTACACCGGACGGCTGCGCCCCGACGGCACCCTGTACGGCGAGGGGCAGGGCGTCATCATGAGCCCCACCGGCGCGCACGCCTCCTGGCAGGGCGGCGGGGTCGGCCGCTTCACCGAGGGCGGCGGCACCAGCTGGCGCGGCACCATCGTCTACAGCAGCGACTCGCCCGAGTTCGCGGACCTGCGGGGCGTCGCGGGCGCCTTCGAGTGGGAGGTCGGCGCGGACGGCAAGGCGGTGGGGAAGATCTGGGCCTGGAAGTAGGCCCGGGAGCGGTCCGTACCGCACGACCCCGCGCCGGGCACCGCCCTCCGCACGACACAATGGGGGGCATGAACTCGCTCGCCCACCCCCAGCTCCGTTACACCCCGGCGGTCAAGGACCCGGACGGTCCGCGGGAGCTCGTGATCCTCGGCTCCACCGGCTCGATCGGCACCCAGGCCATCGACGTGGTGCTGCGCAACCCCGACCGCTTCCGCGTGGTGGCGCTGTCCGCCAACGGCGGCCGGATCGCGCTGCTCGCGGAGCAGGCGCTGCAGCTCGGCGTGCGGACGGTGGCGGTGGCCGACGAGAGCGCCGTCCCGGCACTGCGCGAGGCGCTCGCGGCCGGGGCCGCGGGCCGCCCGCTGCCGGAGATCCTCGCGGGCCCGGACGCCGCGACCGAGCTCGCGGCGACGGAGTGCCACTCGGTGCTCAACGGCATCACCGGCTCGATCGGCCTGCGGCCGACCCTGGCCGCGCTGGAGGCCGGCCGGGTGCTGGTGCTCGCCAACAAGGAGTCACTGATCGTCGGCGGCCCGCTGGTGAAGGCCGTGGCCGCGCCCGGCCAGATCGTGCCGGTCGACTCGGAGCACGCCGCGCTCTTCCAGGCGCTGGCGGCCGGCACCCGGGCCGAGGTCCGCAAGCTGGTGGTCACCGCGAGCGGCGGCCCGTTCCGCGGCCGCACCCGGGCCGAGCTGGCCGGGGTGACCCCGTCCGACGCGCTCGCCCACCCGACCTGGGCGATGGGCCCGGTGGTGACGATCAACTCGGCCACCCTGGTCAACAAGGGCCTGGAGGTCATCGAGGCGCACCTGCTCTACGACGTCCCGTTCGACCGGATCGAGGTCGTGGTGCACCCCCAGTCGGTCGTCCACTCGATGGTCGAATTCACCGACGGCTCCACCCTCGCCCAGGCCAGCCCGCCGGACATGCGGATGCCGATCGCGCTCGGCCTCGGCTGGCCCGAGCGCGTCCCGGACGCGGCCCCCGGCTGCGACTGGACGAAGGCCGCGACCTGGGAGTTCTTCCCGCTCGACGACGAGGCCTTCCCGGCCGTCTCGCTCGCCCGCGAGGTCGGTACGCTCGGCGGCACCGCCCCCGCGGTGTTCAACGCGGCGAACGAGGAGTGCGTGGACGCCTTCCTCGGAGGCCGGCTGCCCTTCACCGGAATCGTGGACACTGTGGCGAAGGTCGTCGCCGAGCACGGCACCCCCGCGCGGGGAACTTCGCTCACGGTCGCGGACGTCCTCCAGGCGGAGGACTGGGCCCGAGCCCGGGCCCGCGAGCTGGCGGCGGGCTGAGAGCACGACGGCGGCGAGCGGAGCGACGACGGCATGGCGGAGGGCGAGCGGTGAGCAATCTGATGTGGGTGCTCGGCATCCTGATCTTCCTGATCGGGCTGCTGTTCTCGATCGCGTGGCACGAGCTGGGGCACCTGTCCACCGCCAAGCTGTTCAAGATCCGCGTCCCGCAGTACATGGTCGGCTTCGGCCCGACCGTGTGGTCGCGCAAGAAGGGCGAGACCGAGTACGGCATCAAGGCGATCCCGCTCGGCGGCTACATCCGGATGATCGGGATGTTCCCGCCGGGCGCGGACGGCCGGATCACCAAGCGCAGCAGCTCGCCCTGGCGCACCATGATCGAGGACGCCCGGGAGGCCTCCTACGAGGAGCTGCAGCCCGGTGACGAGCACCGGCTCTTCTACACCCGCAAGCCCTGGCAGCGGGTCATCGTGATGTTCGCCGGCCCGTTCATGAACCTGATCCTCTCGGTGGCGCTCTTCCTGCTCCTGTTCATGGGCATGGGCGTGCAGACGGCGGTGCCCACCGTCTCCACCGTCAGCCAGTGCGTCGTCAAGGCCGGCCAGCCGACCGACACCTGCCCCACCGACGCGCCGAAGTCCCCGGCCAACCTGGCCGGGCTGCGGGCCGGCGACCGCTTCGTCTCCTTCGACGGCGACGAGATCCACAGCTACAAGCAGCTCCAGGCGGACATCCGCAAGTCGCCCGGCAAGCAGGTCCCGATCGTCGTCGAGCGCGGCGGCCAGCGGCTGACGCTGACCGCCGACATCACCAGCAACACGGTGAACCCGGTCGACAAGGACGGCCGCACCGTCAAGGGCGACCCGGTCACCGCGGGCTTCCTCGGCTTCACCCCGACGACCGGCGTCGTCCGGATGAGCCTCGGCGAGTCCACCGACGAGATGTACTCGATGGCCGAGCACGGCGTCTCCTCGCTGGTCGCGCTGCCCGGCAAGATCCCCGGCCTGTGGCACGCCGTCGTCGACGGCACCCCCCGCTCCACCGACTCCCCGATCGGCATGGTCGGCGCCGCCCGCCTCGGCGGTGACGTCTTCGCGATGGACATCCCGGCCACCCAGCAGCTCGCCTTCTTCGTCCAGCTGCTGGCCGGCATCAACCTGTCGCTGTTCCTGTTCAACATGCTGCCGCTGCTGCCGCTGGACGGCGGCCACATCGCCGGTGCGATCTGGGAGTCGGTCCGCCGCCGCCTGGCCGGGCTGCTCAAGCGCCCCGACCCCGGCCCCTTCGACGTGGCCAAGCTGATGCCCTTCGCGTACGTCGTCGCCACCGTCTTCATCTGCTTCACCGTGCTCGTCATGGCCGCCGACGTGGTCAACCCGGTCAAGCTGAACTGACCGCCGACGGCCCGCCCGGGCCCGGCGCACCGCCGGATGTGCTGGGGCCCGCGGGCGTGCCGTACCGTTGTGTGCCGGGTGCGACCTCATCGACGTGCCCGGCCCGGCCCGAGCAAATACGGCCGGCTCACCGACCTCACCCTGGGGAACCCTGCGCACATGTCCGCGATCTCGCTCGGTATTCCGTCCCTGCCGCTCAAGCCGCTCGCCAAGCGCCGCTACTCGCGTCAGATCATGGTCGGCAACGTCCCGGTCGGCGGCGACGCCCCGATCTCGGTCCAGTCGATGACCACCACGCTGACCAGTGACGTCAACGCCACCCTCCAGCAGATCGCGCAGCTCACCGCTTCCGGCTGCCAGATCGTCCGGGTCGCCGTCCCCTCCCAGGACGACGCCGACGCGCTGCCGATCATCGCCAGGAAGTCGCAGATCCCGGTGATCGCCGACATCCACTTCCAGCCGAAGTACGTCTTCGCCGCGATCGACGCCGGCTGCGCCGCCGTCCGGGTGAACCCCGGCAACATCAAGGCCTTCGACGACAAGGTCGGCGAGATCGCCAAGGCCGCCAAGGACGCCGGCGTCCCGATCCGGATCGGCGTCAACGCCGGCTCGCTCGACAAGCGCCTGCTGGAGAAGTACGGCCGCGCGACCCCCGAGGCCCTGGTCGAGTCCGCCCTGTGGGAGTGCTCGCTCTTCGAGGAGCACGACTTCCGCGACATCAAGATCTCGGTCAAGCACAACGACCCGGTCGTGATGATCAACGCCTACCGCCAGCTCGCGGCCGCCTGCGACTACCCGCTGCACCTCGGCGTCACCGAGGCCGGTCCCGCCTTCCAGGGCACCATCAAGTCGGCCGTCGCCTTCGGCGCCCTGCTCGCCGAGGGCATCGGCGACACCATCCGGGTCTCCCTCTCCGCCCCGCCGGCCGAGGAGATCAAGGTCGGCAACCAGATCCTGGAGTCGCTCGGCCTGCGCCAGCGCGGCCTGGAGATCGTCTCCTGCCCGTCCTGCGGCCGCGCCCAGGTCGACGTCTACAAGCTCGCCGAGGAGGTCACCGCCGGCCTCGAAGGCATGGAGGTGCCGCTGCGCGTCGCCGTCATGGGCTGCGTCGTCAACGGCCCCGGCGAGGCCCGGGAGGCCGACCTCGGCGTCGCCTCCGGCAACGGCAAGGGCCAGATCTTCGTGAAGGGCGAGGTCATCAAGACCGTCCCCGAGTCGAAGATCGTCGAGACCCTCATCGAGGAGGCCCTCAAGCTGGCCGAGCAGATGCAGGAGCAGGGCGTCGAGTCCGGCGCGCCCGTCGTGGTCGCCGCCGAGTGACCCGGTAGCGACCGCTGACTCCTGGGCCGTCCGCACGACCCCCGCACCCCCGTCCCGGGGGCCGCGGGGGTGTACGGACGGCCCTCGCGTTCCCTGCCGCGCCGCCCGGGGGAGTAGGGTGCGGCAGAAGTCCCGTGGGGCGTGTCTAGTGAGGTGCCTGTGCTCGATAGAGGTGTGATGCTCCCCGGACCCTTCCAGGTCGCCCGGGCCCTGGCGGCCACCCGCGTGCTCGACGCCCCGGATCTCGACGACGCCCTGGAGGTCCTGCACCGGGACCCGGTCGCCAATGCCTTCGTCGCCACCCGCGTCGAGGCCGTCGGCCTCGACCCGTGGCGGCTCGGCGGCGAGATGTGGGGCTGGTACGGCGAGGACGGCCGGCTGGAGTCGCTCTGCTACGCCGGGGCCAACCTCGTCCTGGTCGGCGCCGGGCCGGAGGCCGTCCGGGCCTTCGCCGAGCGCGCCCGGCGCCAGGGCCGCCGCTGCTCCTCCATCGTGGGCCCGGCCGGGCCCACGGCGGAGCTCTGGGCCTTGCTGGAGCGCAGCTGGGGCCCCGCCCGGGACGTCCGGGCCCACCAGCCGCTGATGGCCGCCACCGCCCCCTCCACGGAGGTCGAGGCCGACCCGCTGGTCCGCCGGGTGCGGCGCAACGAGATCGAGACGCTGATGCCGGCCTGCGTCGCGATGTTCACCGAGGAGGTCGGCATCTCGCCGCTGGCCGGCGACGGGGGCCTGCTCTACCAGGCCCGGGTGGCCGAACTCGTCTCGGCCGGCCGCTCCTTCGCCCGCTTCTCCGAGGACGGCGAGGTGCTCTTCAAGGCGGAGGTCGGCGCCGTCACCGAGGGCGCCTGCCAGATCCAGGGAGTCTGGGTCGCCCCCGAGCACCGCGGCCGGGGCCTGTCGAAGACCGGCATGGCCGCCGTCCTGGACATCGCGCTGCGCGAGGTCGCCCCCGTCGTGTCGCTCTACGTGAACGACTTCAACCTGCGCGCCAGGGCCGCCTACAAGCGGGTCGGCTTCACCGAGGTCGGCGCCTTCATGAGCGTCCTGTTCTGACCTCCGGCGGATCCCGGTCTTCGCAGGTCACGGCGGGCCCTCGAGGAGTAACGTCCCGGTCATGGAGCAGCTCACCGGGGTGACGATCGAGGCCATCGACCTGGCGGCCTGGGCGCCGTACGCGCTGGAGGTCCAGGCGCTCGCCTTCGGGCTGACCCCCGAGGAGGTCGCGGTGCGGCTGCACATCGTCGGACGGCACGCCCAGCAGCCCGGTGTGCTCGCCCTCGGCGCGATGAGCGGCGGCCGGCTGGTCGGCTTCGGCTACGGCATGCCGAACTCCCGCGAGCACTGGTGGTCCACCGTCATCCAGCCGTACCTGGAGGCCGGCGGGTACGGCGACTGGCTGGACGGCGTCTTCGCCGTCACCGAACTCCACGTGCTGCCCGGCTACCAGGGGCGCGGCCTCGGCAGCTCACTGATCCGCGGCCTGTGCGAACGCTCCGGCAAGGACCGCAGCATCCTGTCCGCGATCGACGCCGAGACCCCGGCCCGCCGGCTCTACCGCTCGCTCGGCTACCGCGACCTCGCCCGCGCGGTGCGCTTCCCGAACACCGTCCGCCCGTACGCGGTGATGGGGGCCCGGCTGCCGCTCGCCGCGGTTCACAGCCAGGCCGCGAACTCCAGGTAGAGCTCCGCCGCCGCCCGGTCGCCCGTCGACAGGTGCCACAGGCCGGCCTCCACGGTGCGGAAGAGCGTCCAGCCGCGCAGCCGGTCCCGGTCGACCTCCAGCGCGCCGGAGAGCTGCTGCAGCCGGCGCCGGACGGCCGCGCGGGGGCCGGGGGAGCCGGCCAGGGTGTCCATCCGGTCCTGGGCCAGCCAGGCCAGGTCCCAGGCGCGCTCGCCGACCACCGGCTTCGGGTCGATCGCCAGCCACGGCGAGCGGTCCGCCGCGAGCACGTTGCCGTGGTGGAAGTCCCCGTGCAGCAGGAACCGCTCGGGCTCGGACCCGGCCAGCGCGGCGGCCGTCTCCAGCGCCTCGTCGACCAGCGGCCCGGCCGCCTCGGCGCCCGGCAGGACACGGCGCTCGGCGATCCGCCCGGACAGCTCGGCGGCCACGTCCACCACCAGCCGGAAGGGATGCCCGTCCGCGGGCGGCACCCACAGCCGCTGCAGCAGCCCGGTCGCCTCCAGCATCGCCTTCGACTCGGCGAGCGAGCGCAGCGGGATGTCGCCGTGCAGCCGCTCCAGCAGCAGCACCCCGGCCGCCGGGTCGGCGTCGACCAGCAGCACGGCGCCGCGGCCCGCCCAGTGCCGCAGCGCGGCGTGCTCCCGGTCCGTCTCCGGGGTCACCAGTCCGGCCTTGAGGACGGCCGGGGCGAGGTCGTCGTCCCGGTGCACGAAGCCGATCAGGCTGATCGGGCCGCCCGGGTCGGCGACCCGCTCCAGGGTCAGCCCCCAGCGGTCCAGGTACCCGGCGACCAGTTCGGGCAGGGCGGCCAGCCAGGCCAGCCCCTCCTCGCCCGCCCAGAGCCGCACGGTGTCCGCGAGCCGCTCGGGGACGGTGATCTGCTGGCCTGGCAGTGCCGACATGGTGGCCTCTCGCTCGGTGCGCCGCACAGGGGTGCGGCCCGTCCATTGTCGGCCATCGGCGGGAAGCCGCTGGTCAGCCGCTCGCCGACGCGCTCGTGCCGGGCGTCGTGCCCGCCCCGTCGGCCGCGTCCTGCTCCGGCAGGCCGGGCAGTGCCGACAGGTCGGCGCCCCACTGCGCGGCGCGCAGCGCGGTCTCCCGCAGGGCGGTGGCGGCGGTCTGCCGCAGCGCCCCACCGGTGCCGGCGACGGTGTCCGCCCACACCGCGGTCAGCTGGGTCTCGATGTGCGCGGCGAGCTGCCCGGCACCGGCGGCGTCGGAGACCGCGAACGGCAGCCGGTAGCCGGCCGCGGCGGCGGTGGGGGTGGCGCCCGCACCGTCGAGTTCGCGCTGCAGCGCGTCCCGCCGGGCCTGGTGGGCGGCGTACCCGGCGCGGGCGGCGTCCCGCTGCGGCCCGGCCGGCGTCCGGGCGCCGACCACGCCGTAGCCGTAGACCGCGGCGTGCTCGGCCGACAGCGCGGCCTGCAGGGCGGCCACTGCGCCGGTCGGCAGCGGTGCGGGCCGTCCGCTCGCCGACCCGCCCGCCGACCCGGACGGCGCGGCCCCGGTCGGTGGGGCACCGGCCGGGGCGGCCGACGGGGACACGGGGACGGAGGCCGAGGCGCCCGGGGCGGTGGCCGTGGGGGCCGGCGGGGCGATCGGGCCCGGGTCGCCGAGTGCCCTGGCGTGCAGGGCGCCGGAGGCGGCCACGGAGGCCAGCAGCCGGGCGAGCGCGGGGGAGGCGGCCTCCAGGTCGGCCAGCCGTTCCGCGGCGGTGCGGCGTTCGGCGGCGGCCAGGGCGGCGACACCGGCTGCGGGGGCCGCCGTGGCGGACGCGGTGGCCGAGGACGGCGTGGAGCCGGACGGCGACGGTGTCGGCAGCCCCGCGGCCAGCGCGGCCCGGTGCTCCTCGACGTCGGCCCGGAGATCGCGCAGCGCCGCCGCCCGGTCGGCGCCGGGGCCGGCGATCACCGCGTCGTAGTCGGTGAGCAGGCGGTCGGTCGAGGCCACCGCGCGCAGCCGCAGCGGGAGGTCGGGGTCGGGCCGGTCGGTGCGGTCGGCGTCCCGGTGGTCCTCGGAGCAGCCGGCCGCCAGCAGCGCTCCGGCGAGCGCGCCGAGGGCCAGGACGGTCCGCCGGGTGGGGGACGGCATCGACGCGCTCCCGCTCGTCTCGCGGGGCGGGGTGCCCCTGGTCACCGTGAGGTCACCGTGCATCATCGCAGGGCCTCCCCGGCCCCGGACGGGCGGGCGGGTCCGACCGGGGGGTGTGAGCTTGCTCGCAGGCGCCGCTGTCACCCGGGCGGGCGGCACGGTCGGAATCGGCGGTTGCCCGGTGGACCGGATAGGCTGCGCCGTGAGTTAGCACCTGACAACAGCAGACGCGGCCGAGGAGTCACCCGGATGAGCACCCCCCAGACCGACCGGCTGCGTGCGCTGCTGGAACCCCTGGCCGCCGAGGCGGGCCTCGACCTGGAGGACGTCAGGATCACCCGGGCGGGCAGCCGCCGGCAGGTCCAGATCGACGTGGACGCCGACGGCGGTGTGGACCTCGACGCGATCGCGGACTTCAGCCGCGAGGTCGGCCGGGCGCTGGACGACTCCGACCTGATGGGCAGTGCCGCGTACCTGCTGGAGGTCGGCTCGCCGGGTGCTGAGCGCCCGCTCGTGCTGCCGCGCCACTGGGCCCGTGCCGAGGGCCGGCTGGCGAAGATCCAGCTGGTCGACGGCGGCGAGATCACCGCCCGGGTGCTGGAGAGCGACGAGGAGGGTGCGCTCGTCGAGGTGCAGCCGGTCAAGGGGCGCGGCCGTCCCAAGGAGCGCCGGCTGGCCTTCGCCGAGGTCGCCAAGGCCCGGGTCCAGGTCGAGTTCAACCGCAAGGACGACGCGCTGCTCGACGAGGCCGAGGACATCGTCGACGCGGACGACGTCGACGACACCGCCGACACCGCCGACACGGACGGCGCCGGCGACGAGGGCTCGCACGGCGCGTAGCCGGGGCGTTGCCCCGATCATGAACCTGAAGAGAGAAGAGGAGGCGTAGCCGTGGACATCGACATGAGCGCCCTGCGTGGGCTGGTTACCGAGAAGGGCGTTCCGTTCGACCTGCTGGTCGAGTCGATCGAGTCGGCGCTCCTCATCGCGTACCACCGCACCGAGGGCTCGCGCCGCCGCGCCCGGGTCGAGCTGAACCGCAAGACCGGCCACGTCACGGTCTGGGCGCTGGAGGACTCCGCCGAGCTGGAGGAGGGCGTCGAGCCGAAGGAGTTCGACGACACCCCGAGCGGCTTCGGCCGGATCGCCGCGTCGACCGCCAAGCAGGTCATCCTGCAGCGCCTGCGGGACGCCGCCGACGACCAGACCTTCGGCGAGTACGCGGGCAAGGAGGGCGACATCGTCACCGGTGTCGTCCAGCAGGGCAACGACCCCAAGAACATCCTGGTCGACATCGGCAAGCTGGAGGCGATCCTGCCCCCGCAGGAGCAGGTGCCCGGCGAGGAGTACAAGCACGGCACCCGGCTGCGCTGCTACGTGGTCGGCGTGCGCCGCGGCGTCCGCGGCCCGTCGGTGACGCTCTCGCGCACCCACCCGAACCTGGTCAAGCGCCTGTTCGCGCTGGAGGTGCCGGAGATCGCGGACGGCTCGGTGGAGATCGCCGCGATCGCCCGCGAGGCCGGCCACCGCACCAAGATCGCGGTGTGGTCGCGCAAGCAGGGCCTGAACGCCAAGGGCGCCTGCATCGGCCCGATGGGCGGCCGGGTGCGCAACGTGATGGCCGAGCTGCACGGCGAGAAGATCGACATCGTCGACTTCTCGGAGGACCCGGCCGAGATGGTCGCCGCCGCGCTGTCGCCCGCCCGGGTGACCAAGGTGGAGATCGTGGACTACGCGCAGCGGTCCGCGCGGGTGATCGTGCCGGACTACCAGCTGTCCCTGGCGATCGGCAAGGAGGGGCAGAACGCCCGCCTGGCAGCCCGCCTGACGGGCTGGCGGATCGACATCCGGCCGGACACCGAGGCCCCCGCCGGGGAATCCCCGGACCAGTAGTCGGTGTTGTAGGAGTCCCCCGGAGATCGGCGGGGCGGCGCCATGTCCCATCGGAGGGGTAGACTTGAGGTTGTCTGGCCGGACGCATGTCCGCGCATGCCCTGAACGTACCTGCGTGGGCTGCCGCAAGCGCGCGGCCAAGCACGAGCTGCTGCGTGTCGTGGCGGTCGAGGGCGAATGCGTCCCCGATCTTCGCGGCGCACTGCCGGGGCGGGGTGCACATCTGCACCCCGATCCCGCCTGCCTCGACCTCGCGGTCCGCCGTCGGGCGTTCCCCAGGGCCTTCCGGCTCCAGGGTCCGCTCGACACCGATGCACTGCGGTCACACGTCGAGCAGCGGGCGGGCGCGGCCCCGGCGTCCTGATGACTCAGGCGCGGCGGAGCACCGTAGGAACTGCACGGCACACGTTCGTCGTGTGCGGTGCGCAACGTCAGGTACCTCGCGAGATGGAAGTAGGTCGAGATTGCGATGAGCACTCGATGAGTACGCGATGAGTACGCCCATGAAGTAGCGACAGTCCGGCGGACGATGACCCCGGACGGATAGACAGGAGCGAAGTGGCTAAGGTCCGGGTATACGAGCTTGCCAAGGAACTTGGCTTGGAGAGCAAGGCCGTCATGGCCAAGCTCACCGAGCTCGGTGAGTTCGTGCGTTCGGCGTCCTCGACGATCGAGGCGCCGGTCGTTCGCAAGTTGACTGACGCTTTGGGAGCGACGCCGCCTGCCGGTGGTTCCTCCGCGAAGCCTGGCCCGCGGAAGCCCGCGGCGCCCCAGCCCGCCGGCGGTGCCGGCGCGGCTGCACCCAAGCCGGGTGCGCCCACCCCCGGCCCGCGTCCCACCGGGACGCCGGGCCCCCGTCCCACCCCCGCCGCCGCGGCCCCGTCCGCGCCGGCCGCCCCCGCGGCTTCCCGCCCGGGCGGCGCGCCGACGCCCGGTCCGCGCCCGGCCCGCCCGGCCGCGCCCGCCGCTCCTGCGGCGCCGGCGGCCGAGTTCTCCTCCCCGGCCCCGGCCGGCGAGGCCCGTGAGTCCCGTCCGGCCGCTGCGCGTCCGGCCAACCCCTCGGCCCGTCCGGGCCCGCGTCCGGCCGGCCCGCGTCCGGGCAACAACCCCTTCACGTCGAGCAACACCGGCATGGCCCGGCCCGGCGAGCGCCGTCAGGGCGGTCCCGGTGCCGGTGCCCCGCGTCCCGGTGGCGACCGTCCGCGTCCGGGTGCCGGTGCGCCCGGTGCCGGTGGCGCCCCGCGTCCGGGCGGCGACCGTCCGCGTCCGGGTGCCGGTGCGCCCGGTGCCGGTGGCGCCCCGCGTCCCGGTGGCGCACGTCCGGGTGCTCCCGGTGCCGGTGCTCCGCGTCCCGGTGGTGCTCCGCGTCCGGACGGGCTGCCCCGTCCCGCCGCGCCGCGTCCCGGTGGCCCGAGCCCCGCGGGCATGCCCCGTCCCAACCCCGGCATGATGCCGCAGCGTCCGGCCGGTCCGGGCCCGCGTCCGGGCCCGCGCCCGGGTGGCGGCCCCGGTGCCCGTCCGGGTGGCGGCGCCGGTGGCGGCCGTCCCGGCTTCGCCGGTCGTCCGGCCGGTCCGGGCTCGCGTCCGGCGGGCGGCGGCTTCGGCGGCCCGCGTCCGGGTGGCGGTGCCGGCGGCGGTGGCGGCTTCGGCGGCGGCGGTGCCCGTCCCGGTGGCTTCGGCGGCCGTCCCGGCGGTCCGGGTGGCCGTGGTGGCACGCAGGGTGCCTTCGGCCGCGGTCCCGGTGGCCGTCCGGCCCGCGGTCGCAAGTCGAAGCGGGCGAAGCGCCAGGAGTACGAGGCCATGCAGGCCCCGTCCGTCGGCGGCGTGATGCTTCCTCGCGGCAACGGACAGACCGTCCGCCTGTCGCGCGGTGCCTCCCTGACGGACTTCGCGGAGAAGATCAACGCCAACCCGGCGGCGCTCGTCTCGGTGATGTTCAACCTGGGCGAGATGGTCACCGCGACCCAGTCGGTCTCCGACGCCACCCTCGAGCTGCTGGCCGGCGAGATGGGCTTCGTGCTGGAGATCGTCAGCCGTGAGGACGAGGACCGCGAGCTGCTCGAGTCCTTCGACATCGACTTCGGTGCCGACGAGGGCGACGAGGAGATGCTGGCGCCGCGTCCGCCGGTCGTGACCGTCATGGGTCACGTCGACCACGGCAAGACCCGCCTGCTCGACGCCATCCGCAAGACCAACGTGGTGGCGGGCGAGGCCGGCGGCATCACCCAGCACATCGGTGCCTACCAGGTGCAGACCGAGGTGAACGGCGAGGAGCGCCGCATCACCTTCCTGGACACCCCGGGTCACGAGGCGTTCTCCGCCATGCGTGCCCGTGGTGCCAAGTCGACCGACATCGCGATCCTGGTGGTCGCGGCCAACGACGGCGTCATGCCGCAGACGATCGAGGCGCTGAACCACGCCAAGGCCGCCGGCGTGCCGATCGTGGTCGCGGTCAACAAGATCGACGTCGAGGGTGCCGACCCGACCAAGGTCCGCGGCCAGCTGACCGAGTTCGGCCTGGTGGCCGAGGAGTACGGCGGCGACACCATGTTCGTCGACATCTCCGCCCGCCAGGGCCTGCACATCGACCAGCTGCTGGAGGCCGTGGTCCTCACCGCGGACGCCTCGCTCGACCTCCGGGCCAACCCGGAGCAGGACGCGCAGGGCATCGCGATCGAGGCCCACCTGGACAAGGGCCGCGGCGCCATGGCGACGCTGCTCGTCCAGCGCGGCACGCTCCGCGTCGGCGACTCGATCGTCGTGGGCGACGCCTACGGCCGCGTCCGCGCGATGCTGGACGAGAACGGCAACAGCCTCAACGAGGCCGGCCCGTCCCGTCCGGTCCTGCTCCTCGGTCTGACCTCGGTGCCCCGCGCCGGCGACAGCTTCATCGTCGTCGACGAGGACCGCACCGCCCGCCAGATCGCCGAGAAGCGCGCCGCCCGCGACCGCAACGCGTCCATGGCCCAGCGCCGTGTCCGCGTCTCGCTCGAGGGTCTGGAGGCCGCCCTGGCCGCCGGCTCCATCGAGAAGCTCAACCTCATCATCAAGGGTGACGTCTCCGGTTCCGTCGAAGCCCTCGAGGACGCCCTCGTCAAGCTGGACGTGGGCGAGGAGGTCGAGCTCCGGATCCTGCACCGCGGTGTGGGTGCCATCACCGAGTCCGACGTGGACCTGGCGATGGGCTCGGACGCCATCATCATCGGCTTCAACGTGCGCGCCGAGGGGCGTGCCCGTACCGCGGCCGACCGCGAGGGCGTCGACATCCGGTACTACTCGGTCATCTACCAGGCGATCGAGGAGATCGAGGCCGCGCTCAAGGGCCTGCTCAAGCCCGAGTACGAGGAGGTGCGCCTCGGCTCCGCGGAGATCCGCGAGGTGTTCCGCTCCTCCAAGTTCGGCAACATCGCCGGTGTCCTGGTGCGCGAGGGCGTCATCCGACGCAACACCAAGGCCCGCCTGCTGCGCGACGGCAAGGTCGTGGCGGAGAACCTCAACATCGAGGGCCTGCGCCGCTTCAAGGACGACGCGACCGAGGTCCGCGAGGGCTTCGAGGCCGGTGTGACCCTGGGCTCGTACAACGACATCAAGGTCGACGATGTCATCGAGACCTACGAGATGCGCGAGAAGCCGCGCTCGTAACGGCTCACTGTCCGGGGCCGGCCGACGGGTGCATAACCCGTCGACCGGCCCCGGTCTCGCTGTGTAGGGTCCTCGTACATCCCCGAGTAGGGATCTCTCCGAGGCCTCCAGGTCGGCTCTGACCTGCCACACATGTTCGTAGGAACACTCACGTTCGACCTCCTCCTGGGTGACGTCCACTCGTTGAAGGAGAAGCGCTCGATCGTGCGGCCCATCGTGGCCGAACTGCAGCGCAAGTACAGCGTGTGCGCTGCCGAAGTCGGGAACCAGGACCTGCACCGCCGGGCCGAGATCGGCCTCGCGGTGGTCTCCGGGGACGCCTCGTACGTCACCGAGGTCCTGGACAGCTGTGAGCGGCTCGTCGCCGGCCGCCCCGAGGTGATGCTGCTCTCCGCACGGAGGCGGTACCACCACGACGACGATGAGTGACCACCGGTCGGGCGGGACGCCCCCGCGGGAGCGGGAGTCGCCACCGTCACACCGATCAGGACCGAGAGCGCCCACAAGGCTGGGCGCGGGCAGGTACGTTGGGGCAGGGGCCCCACCGGGTGCGCGACCGACCCGGGTACCGGGCCCATCGCACGAGGAGGCAACGTGACCGACACCGCAAGGGCGCGCAAGCTCGCCGACCGCATCCAGGTGGTCGTCGCCGAGACCCTGCAGCGCCGGATCAAGGACCCGCGTCTGGGCTACGTGACCATCACCGACGCCCGGGTCACCGGGGACCTGCGCGAGGCCACCGTCTTCTACACCGTCTACGGTGACGAGACCGAGCGTCAGGCCAGCGCCGCCGCCCTGGAGAGCGCCAAGGGCGTCCTGCGCTCCGAGGTCGGCCGGCAGACCGGGGTGCGCTTCACGCCCACCCTGACCTTCGTCGCGGACGCGCTGCCGGACAACGCCAAGAACATCGACGACCTGCTCGACCGGGCCCGCCAGTCCGACGCGGCGGTGCGCACCGCCGCGGCCGGCGCCAGCTACGCCGGCGAGGCGGACCCGTACCGCAGCAGCACCCGCGACGACGACGCGGACGAGGACGAGTAGGCATGACCGGCGAGCCGACGGCGGCCGGTACCGCGGGGGCGGTCTCCACCAGCACGGTGGAGCCTGCCCTCGCGGTGCTTCCGGGGCCACGCACGGAGGCCTCCGGCCTCGACCACGAGTGGCAGCGCGTCGTGGCGGAGATCGGGCGGGCCACCGACATCGACCTGATCTGCCACATCAACCCGGACGGCGACGCCCTGGGCTCCGCGCTCGCCGCGGGCCTCGCGCTGCGCTCGCTCGGCCACCGCGTCCGGGTCTCCTTCGGCGACGACCCGCAGATCGTCCCCGAGTCGCTGTCCTTCCTGCCCGGCCAGGAGCTGATCGTGCCCGCCGCGGACGTCCCCGACGTGCCCGAGCTGGTGCTCTGCTTCGACGTCGCCTCCGAGGGCCGCCTCGGCCTGCTCCGCGACAAGGCCTTCGCCGCCCCGGTCATGGTCGTCCTCGACCACCATGCCTCCAACCCGGGCTTCGGCACCCACCGGCTGATCGACCCGGGCGCCCCGGCCACCGCCGTGCTCGTCGACGAGCTGCTGCGCCGCCTCGGCGTCCCGCTCGACCAGGCGCTCGCCACCTGCCTCTACACCGGCGTCGCCACCGACACCGGCTCCTTCAAGTACTCCGCCACCACGCCGGCCACCCACGAGCTCGCCGCCCGGCTGCTCGCCACCGGCATCCGGCACGACCTGATCTCCCGCCAGCTCTGGGACACCTCCTCGTTCGGCTACCTCAAGGTGCTCGCCGGCGCCCTCGGGCGCGCGGTCTTCGAGCCGGACGCGGTCGGCGGCCGCGGCCTGGTGTGGACCTGGGTGCCGTACCAGGAGCTCGCCCTGTTCGGCGTCACCGTCGAGGAGATCGAGGGCCTGATCGACGTGCTCCGGCGGCCCGCCGAGGCCGAGGTGGCGCTCGTGCTCAAGCAGGACCCGGACGGCACCCTGCGCGGCTCCTGCCGCTCCAAGGGCGCCGTGGACGTCGCCGCGGCCTGCACCGAACTCGGCGGCGGCGGGCACGTCTACGCCGCCGGCTTCGCCGCCCGCGAGGACGTCGAGACGGTGGTGGCCCGCTTCCGGGCCGCGCTGGCCGGCTGACCCCGCCCACCCATTCCGCGAAGAAAGAACCCATGAAGCGCAAGGGAACTGGTCCGGACGGCCTGGTCGTCGTCGACAAGCCGGAGGGCATCACCTCGCACGGCGTGGTCGCCAAGCTGCGATGGCTTGCCGGCACCCGCAAGGTCGGCCACGCCGGCACCCTCGACCCGATGGCCACCGGCGTGCTGGTGCTCGGCGTCGAGCGGGCCACCCGGCTGCTCGGCCACCTGATGCTCACCAGCAAGACCTACGAGGCGACGATCCGACTCGGCCAGACCACGATCACCGACGACCGGGAGGGCGAGGTCACCGCCTCGGCGCCGGCCGACGGCGTCGCCCGGGAGGCGATCGACACCGGGATCGCCGCGCTGACCGGCGAGATCATGCAGGTCCCGTCCAAGGTCTCCGCCATCAAGATCGACGGCAAGCGCTCCTACGCCCGGGTCCGCGAGGGCGAGGACTTCGAACTCGCCGCGCGGCCCACCACCGTGCACTCCTTCACCGTCCACGAGCAGCGGGCCGCGACCGCCGAGGACGGCACCCCGGTGATCGACCTCGACGTCACCGTCGAGTGCTCCTCCGGCACCTACATCCGCGCGCTCGCCCGCGACCTCGGCCAGGCCCTCGGCGTCGGCGGCCACCTCACCGCACTGCGCCGCACCAAGGTCGGCCCGTACGGCCTGGAGCACGCCCGCACCCTGGAGCAGCTGGAGGAGAAGCTGGAGGTGCTGCCGATCGCCGACGCGGCGGCCGCCGCCTTCCCCCGCTGGGACATCGACGCCGAGCAGGCCAAGCTGCTCTCGCACGGCATGCGGCTCAAGGCTCCCGGCCTCGGCACGGACGGCCCGATCGCGGTCTTCGACCCGGAGGGCCGCTTCCTCGCCCTGGTCGAGGAGAAGGGCGGGCACGCCCGTCCGGTGGCCGTCTTCGTCGGCTGACCTGCGGCCTCTTCGCTTGCGCCGCTCCCGGTTCGCTCCGCGTGCTCACCCTTTCGGGCGAGCGCGCGGAGTGAACCGGTGTCGTGAACGGCGCGCGCAGGGTGGTGTGCCGTCCGCCGGGGGCAGACTCCCCGCGGTGAGTACGGCGGCCGGGCCGGCCGCCGGCTGATCCGGCGGGAGGGGCGGCGCGGATGGCGGGCAGACACCAGCCGGGGGCGACGGCAGGGCCGCGCCCGCCCCGACCCGAGGACGCCCTGGTGGGCGTCCTCGACGGAACGGGCCGGCTCCGCGGCCTCGGCTTCACCGCCGACCCGCAGGGCACCGTGGTCACCGCCCACGAGGTCGCCGCGGGGCCCGGAGCCCTGGCCCTCCGACTGCCCGACGGCACCCTCCGGCCGCTCGGCCCGGACGCCGTCGAGCCGCTGCCCGAGCTCGGCCTCGCCCTGCTCCACCCCGCGGCCGACGGCCCGCCCGGGCCGGACCCGGCCAACACGCCCGCCGTACCCGCCGGGCCCCTCCCGGCGGCCCTCCCGATCGCGCAGGACGCCGACCGGGTCGACGGGCGGCCGCTGGCCCTGCTCCGCCCCACCGCGCCGGACGGGACGCCCGCAGCCCCGCACCCCGTCGGCCTGGCCGGCCGCTGTACCGCCGTGCTGGTGCTGCCGGAGGGCCTGCACGCCGTCCCCGGCACCCTCGTCCTCGCCGTACCGCCGCAGGCCGTGCTGCCCGGCACCCCCGTGCTGGACACCACCACCGGCGCCGTCCTCGCCGTCCTCGCCCCGGCCCTGCGCGGCGAGCGCCCCGACACCGTCGCGGCCGCCCCGCTCACCGGCACGGGCCTGCACCGGCTGCTGCGGCGCAACGCCGAGAGCGTCCCCGCGCACGGCACCGCACTCAACCTCGGCGGAGTCCTCCAACTCGCCGCCGCCCAGCTGCACTCCGCCGGCCCCGGCCCGTCCCGGACGGCCGAGCTCGCCGCCGACCGCACCGACCGGGCCGACGGCCTCACCGGCGAGGAACCCGACGACCTGCTCACGGTGCTGGTCGGCGCCCCCGGCAGCGGACGCAGCACCGAGCTCGCCGCCCTGGCCGTGCGGCGCGGCGCGGGCGCCCGCCCGCTGCCCACCCTCCGGCTGCGCGGCGCCGACCTCGCCCCCGGCGACACCTCGCTCGCCGACCCGGTCGCCCGCGCCCTCGCCGGCGCCGCGGACCGGCTCGCCGTCCCCGCCCCCGCCGCCGACCGGGCCGCCCGCCTCTGCGCCGACGACGCCCGCCCGCTGCTCGTCCTGCTGGACGCCCTCGAGGAGGCCCCCACCGTCCCCTCCCGCGCCTGGTGGGCCGCCACCGCGGCCTGGCTCGCCGAGCACCGCGTCCGGCTGCTCACCGCCTGCCGCCCGGAGACCTGGGACGGCCCCGACACCCCCGTCGGCCGTCCCGTGGGCCTCGGCCCGCTGCCCGCCGACGCCGCCGCCCGCGCCGCCCGCCGGCACGGCGCCGAGGCGGTCGCCCTCGCACCCGCCGACGCCCGCCACCCCGAGGCGCTGCGCACCGCCGGCGAACTGCGCGCCGCCGGCGCGCACGGCGCACCGGCCGGCCGCGGCGAGCTCTACGCCGCCCACCTCGACCTGGTCTGCCTGCGGGCCGCCCGCCGGATCCGCGCCGCCGAGGACCGCCGCCCCGGCGCCCACCGCCGTGGTGCACCGCCGCTCGGCGGCGAGGACACCGGCCGGCTGCGCCGCACCGCCGCCGCCCTCGCCGGACGCGTCCACGAGGCCGCCAGGCTGCTGCTCGGCGCCGGCCACGCGGGGCTGACCGCCGCCGAGTTCGAGCGCCTCTTCCCGGCCGCCGGCGGCTGGGGCCAGGCCGTCCTCGCGGAGGGCCTGTTCGTCGCCGCCGGGGACGGCCACCGGTTGGCCCGCGAGGACCACGCCGACTGGCTGCAGGGCCGCCACCTGGACCTCGACCGCGCCCTCGGCCTGCTGCTCGACCCGGGCCCCGCCGCCCCGGCCGCTCCGGCCGGCCACGGCGACCCGGCCGGCTGCGGCGACGCGAACGGCCACGGGGTGCCGCGGCACCGGCTCGGCCCGGTCGCCGCCGCACTGCGCAGATGCGCCGAGAACGGCGAGGAGGCCGCCCTGGCCGGGCACCTGCAGCGGCTGCAGCACACCCTGGCCACCGCCGCACCCGGCAGCGAGGCCGCCTGGTGGGCCGCCCGCCTGCTCGCCGCCGTACTGCCCGCGCTGCCCCGCCCCGGCGCCCACCGGACGCTGCTGGCCCGGCTCGCCGGCCACCCCGCCTTCACCCCCGCCTGGTGGGCCGCCCTGCCGCTCGACCCCGCCGAGCGGATCGACCTGCTGCGCGGCCTCGTCCGCACCGAACCGCCCGGCGGGCCGTACCGGGCCGCGGCCGCCGCGCTGCTCGCCGCCGACCCGGTCACCGTGCAACCGCTGCTGTGCGCCTGGTTCGCCGACACCGGCCCGCTCGCCGACGGCACCGGCGCCACCGTCGCCGACCTCGCCCACGACCTGCTGCACGCCCACCGCAGGCTGGCCGTCGACGAGTTGACGGACACCCTGGCCGGCGCCGCCCACCCGCGGGCCGACGCCCTGCTCGCCCGGCTCGCCGAGGACGAGCCCTCCGCGCTCTGCCGCGCCGTCGACCGGTGGAGCCACGACCCGCGCCCCGAACGGCACATCGCCGCCGCCGTGCACGCGCTGCGCACCGCCCCGCACGCCAACCCGGCCGGCCGGCGGCTGCTGCGGTTCACCGCGCTCACCCTGCTCGGCCGCGAGGACGAGCCCGCCCTGCACGGCGCCGCCCTCGCCCTGCTGCTGCACGACCCCCAGGACCGGGCCGCGCACCTGCCGCGCGCCCTCGACGCCTACGCCGCCGACGACCCCTTCCTCGGCGCCGCCGCACTCGCCCCCGCGCTGGACGACCACCCCGGGGCCGTGCTGGCCGCCGTCCGGCGCAGGCTCGCCGCCCCCGCCGCGCCGGTCGCCGACGGACTGCGCCTGCTCGCCGGTGCCACCGACCCCCGGACCGTCCGCGAGGGCGTCCTGCTCGCCGCCCGTCAGCTGCGCGAACACCCCGAACGTGCCGGGCAGTTGGCCGCCCACCTGGAGGTCCTGCTGGCCGCCGGGCACGACGCCCGGCCGCTGGTCGCCGAGCTGGTCACCGCTCCCGCGACCGTCCGCAAGGTCTTCGCCCCGGTGCTCGCCGCGCAGGGCGGCCCCGACGCCGCCGCCCGGGCCGGCCTGCTGGACGCCCTGCTCGCCGCCGAACGGGACCCCGGGGTGCTCGGCGCCGTCCTCGACCGCTTCGCGGACGGCTGCGCCCGTACCGATCCGGAACGGGCCCGCGCCCTCGTCCGCCGGATCGCCGGACGGTGGCCCGCGGCCGACGCCGCCCTCGTCCGGGCCGCCGGCCGGACGGCCGCCTTCGCCCGGCTGCTCGCCGACTGGCCGGACACCGCACCGCCGCCCCCGGACGGCCCGCTGACCGCCCGGCTGCGCGAGCTCGCCGCCGCCGGCCGGGACCCGCAGTACGCCGCGGCCGAGGCCGAACGGGCCGCCGACCGCGCCGAGGCCATTCCGGTGCCGAAGCAGGGACGGGCTCATGGCACGCTATAGGGGTTCGGGTTGAGTGTTCGAGCGCCTCCCGAGGCGCGGCAGAGGAACAAGGAGCGGTCAGGTGCAGCGCTGGCGTGGCCTGGAGGAGATCCCCGGGGACTGGGGGCGCAGCGTCGTCACCATCGGATCGTTCGACGGTGTGCACCGCGGCCACCAGCTGATCATCGAGCGGGTGGTGGAGCGGGCCCGCGAGCTCGGCGCCAGGTCCGTCGTCGTCACCTTCGACCCGCACCCCAGCGAGGTCGTCCGGCCGGGCAGCCACCCGGCCCTGCTCGCCCCGCAGCCCCGCCGGGCCGAACTGATCGAGGGGCTCGGCGTCGACGCCGTGCTCGTCCTCCCGTTCACCCTCGAATTCTCCCAGGAGTCGCCGGAGTTCTTCGTCCGGTCGGTGCTGGTGGACGCGCTGCGCGCGAAGGCCGTCGTCGAGGGCCCGAA
This sequence comes from Kitasatospora sp. NPDC085895, assembly GCF_040702125.1. Classification (NCBI taxonomy): domain Bacteria; kingdom Bacillati; phylum Actinomycetota; class Actinomycetes; order Kitasatosporales; family Streptomycetaceae; genus Kitasatospora; species Kitasatospora sp. NPDC085895. Next base: position 43,989 of record NZ_JBFBJY010000041.1, read on the forward strand.
CTTCCGCTTCGGCCACCGGGCCGCGGGCGACGTCGCGCTGCTCACCGAGCTCGGCCGCACCGACGACTTCGAGGTCGAGGTGCTCGACCTGCAGGTGAGCGGCAGCGCCGGCGACGGCGAGGCGTTCTCCTCCAGCCTGTGCCGGCGGCTGGTCGCCGCCGGGGACATGGCCGGCGTCGCCGAGGTGCTCGGCCGCCCGCACCGGGTCGAGGGCGTGGTCGTCCGCGGCGCCCAGCGCGGCCGCGAACTCGGCTACCCCACCGCCAACGTGGAGACCGTGCCGCACAGCGCCGTCCCCGCCGACGGCGTCTACGCGGGCTGGCTCACCGCCGACGGCGAGCGCATGCCGGCCGCCATCTCGGTGGGCACCAACCCCACCTTCGACGGCACCGCCCGCACCGTCGAGGCCTACGCCATCGACCGGGTCGGCCTCGACCTGTACGGCCTGCACGTGGCCGTCGACTTCCTCGCCTACCTGCGCGGCATGGAGAAGTTCGACTCGATCGAGGACCTGCTGGAGCGGATGGCCGACGACGTCAAGCAGGCCCGCGTGCTCACCGACACCGCAGGCTGACGCACCCGAGCGCGCCGCAGGCCCCCGACGGGTGATGTCGGGGGCCTGCTTGCGTGCTGTGCGCCGCCGGGCTCAGTGCTGCGGCGGCGGGTAGCCGTACCCGGGCGGCGGGGGCTGCTGGCCGTCCTGCTGCGGCGGGTAGCCGTACCCCGGCTGCTGCGGCTGCTGCCACTCCTGCGGCAGCGGCTGCGCACCGGGCTGGGCCTGCGGCGGCTGCTGGCCCCAGCCGGGCGGCGGTGCCTGGCCCGGCTGCGGGGTCCACGGCGCACCCGGCGCGGGCTGCCCCGGGTAGCCGTAGCCCGGCTGCTGCGGCTGCTGCTGCGGGTAGCCCTGCTGCTGGTACGGCTGCGGCGGCTGCTGCCCGTAGCCCTGCTGCTGCGCCCAGGCGGCCTGCTGGGCCTGCTGGGTGCGGGCGATGTCCTCGCCGACCAGGGTGGCCAGCTCGAAGTACGCGTCGCGGACCTTGGGCTTCATCATGGCGAGGTTGACCTCGGCGCCGGCCGCCAGGCTCTCGTCGAACGGCACCACCACGACGCCGCGGCAGCGGGTCTGGAAGTGCGCCACGATGTCCTCGACCTTGATCATCTTGCTGGTCTCGCGGACCCCGGAGACCACCGTGATGCTGCGCTGCACCAGGTCCGCGTAACCGTGCGCGGACAGCCAGTCCAGCGTGGTCGAGGCACTGGAGGCACCGTCCACGCTGGGCGTCGAGACGATGATCAGCTGGTCCGCGAGGTCCAGCACGCCGCGCATCGCGCTGTAGAGCAGCCCGGTGCCGGAGTCGGTCAGGATGATCGGGTAGTGCTGGCCGAGCGTCTGGATGACCTGGCGGTAGTCCGAGTCGTCGAAGGTGGTGGAGACCGCCGGGTCGACGTCGTTCGCCAGGATCTCCAGGCCCGAGTGCAGGTCCTGCGAGGTGAACTGGCGGATGTCCATGTAGCTGCGCAGGTGCGGGATGGCCGTCACCAGGTCGCGGATGGTCGCGCCGGTCTGGCGCTTCACCCGGCGGCCGAGCGTACCGGCGTCCGGGTTGGCGTCGATCGCGATGACCTTGTCCTGGCGCTCGCTCGCCAGCGTCGCACCCAGCGAGGTCGTCGTCGTGGTCTTGCCGACGCCGCCCTTGAGGCTGATCACCGCGATCCGGTAGCAGCTCAGCACCGGAGTCCGGATGATCTCCAGCTTGCGCGCCCGGTCGGCCTGCGCCGCCTTGCCGCCGAACTGGAACCGCGGCTGCTGGCGCTGGGCCTTCGGCTGCCCCCGCAGCAGCCGGTCCGAGGACAGCTCGACCGCGGCGGTGTAGCCCAGCGCCGCGCCGTGCGCCTGCGCCTGCTGCGGACCGGCCTGCTGGAAGGCGGCCGGGGCCTGCGGGACACCGCCCTGCTGCGGGTACGGCTGCTGGTACGCCTGCGGCTGCGGCCAGCCGCCCGTCCGCGGGTCGACCGGCGGACCGGGCACCGGGGCGGGGCCGGGCGCCGGAGCGGGACCGGGGCCGGGAACCGTCGGGGGGACACCCTGCTGCTGCGGCTGCTGCTGCCAGGGCCCCGGCTGCGGCGCACCCGTCTGCTGGTACGGCTGCGGGCCCGGCGGCACCGGCTGCTGCTGCGGCGGGGTGTACGGACCGGGCTGCTGGGGCTGCTGCGGCTGGGTCTGCTGCGGCGCGGGCGGCCACGGCTGCGCGGCCTGCTGCTCGGGCGCAGGCGCAGGCGCAGGCGCGGGAGCGGGCACGGGAGCGGGGGCCGGCGCGGGCACCGGCTCGGCCGGCGGCACCGCGGCGGACTGCACCTCCACCACGGGCTCGGCCACCGGCTCCGCCACGGGCACGGGCTCCGCGACCGGGACGGGAGCGGGCACCGGAGCGGGCGGCTGCTCGGCGACCGGCTGCCGGGCCGCCTCCGGAGCGTCGGGCTGCGGCGGCATGACCGGCGGCTGCTCGGCCACCGGCGCGGGGGCGGGCACGGGAGCGGGCGCCGGCGCCGGAGCCGGCTCCGCGGCCGGCGCGGGAGCGGGCACCGGTGCGGGCGGCTGCGCCACCGGAGGCTGGACGGCGACCGGCGGCTGCGCCACCGGAGGCTGGACGGCGACCGGCGGCTGCGCCACCGGAGGCTGGACGGCGACCGGCGGCTGCGCCACCGGGGGCTGCGCGGACGGCGGTGGGGACGGCGCGGGCGCCGGTGCGGGCTGCTCGGGCGCGGCGCTCTGCGTGTACCAGGACGGGGGAGCGTAGTCGGGCTCGTCCGACCAGTCGTCGTCGTCCTCCGCCGCGTTGTCGCCGACGTAGACGCCGTCCCGATCGCTGCTCACTGGGGCTCCCTCGTTTTCGTCGCCGCTGTTCGCGGTGGGTCGGGCAACAAGACTAGGACGTGATCCGCGGTCACCTGAAGGCGGTACCGGCTGCCGGACCGCGGCGGGCACGGCGGATCGTCGCACCGGGAACCGTCCAAAGGGTGAACGCCCGACGTGCGCCCTCCTGCCTCCCGTCCCCGGCCGTGACCGCTCGAAACGGTGGCGGCCGACACGGGTGTCCGTGCCGGCCGCGGCGGGCACGGACCGCCGTCCGTGCCGTGAGGTGCTGTCAGTCCATCCGGCGGGGGCCGCCCAGCACCTGGGCCTCGGCCTCGCCCGGATTGGTCATCACGTACTGCTGGCGCATCCGGGTCGCCCACAGGGTGATGTTGTCGCCGAGCGTGGGCAGCGAGGCGACCTCCTGGTCGCCCAGCGAGAGCACCCGCGCGACGACCTCCGCCTCCTGCGGCGAGATGCGCTGCACACCGACCAGGTCGGCCGCGTTGAGCACCCGGCTCGCGTTCGGGCCGAGGTACGGCAGCAGGGTCAGCGTGGTCTGCCAGGGCGCCGCCGACAGCCGGCTGCGCGACGGGCGGGCGCCGAGGTCGCGGACGACCAGCACCGGCGAGGCGACCGAGGCGCCCTGCGGGCCGAGCCGGCCGACCTGGTGGACCGTCACGCAGGGCTGGCCGCCGCCGGCGGCCTGCGCCATCGGCGCCCAGGTCTGCGGACGGCCGGTCTCCACGGCCACCCGGGCGCCGGTCGCGGCCGCGCGCAGCGCGATGACCTGCGCCGTCCACACACCGCCCACCAGCACCACGTCGTAGGCGTGCGGGCGGAACAGGCCGATCACGGCGGGCTGCTGGTGCGGGTCGACACCGATCACCACGCCGTCGTCGCCGACCGGGAAGGACAGCGCGGCGAGGTCCTCGGTGGTGAGCACGTGCTTCTCGCGGCGCGGGCCGCGCAGGCCGAAGCCGGGACGGATCCGGGCCGGGCGGGCGGGCTCGGCGGCAGGCTGCGGCGCCTGGGTGGGGTAGGACTGATAGGCCATCAGGACGTCCCTCCCAGGGGAAGCGTGGCGAGCAGGCCCGGTGCCTGCTCCTGGTCGAGGCGGTTCAGGCCGACGCCGGCGCTCTGCGCCCGCGACTCCACCAGGCGGCCCACCTGGGCGACCTCGCTCTCGCTGCGGCCGGTCACCCGGACGTGGCCGCTGAGCGCGACCGAGCCGCCGGTGCCCCGGCTGGCGGTCAGGCTGAAGGTGCTGGCCAGCGCGGGCGTGCCGGTGACCAGGTTGACCAGGTCCGGCGCGGAGATCCGGCCCGGCGCGCCGCCCGGACGGCTGAGCTGCGGCCACTTGGAGATCCAGAAGGTGCTGTGCCAGCGGTCGTCGATCCGCCAGAACTTGCTGCTCTCCTGGGTGCGGCGGGCGGCCGCACCGCCGCCGCCGCTGCCCTGGCGGCCGGCCACGGCCACCGGGTTGGCGCAGATCGAGATGGCCAGCGCGGCGATCAGCTCGCGCTCGTCCAGCACGGTGGCGGTGAACCCGGCCGCGTTCAGCCGGCCGGCCAGCTGGTCGGTGACCCGCTGGAGGGTCTTGCGGACGCCCTCCTCGCCGCCGCCGCGGGCGAGCACCGCGGTGGACGAGGTCTCCGGGTTCAGCTTGAGCGCGACCCAGGTGAGCCGGAGCGCCGGGGTGGCCGGGCCGTCCTGCAGCTGCTGGTAGGCGCGGGCGGCAAGCGACTGGTCCGGCAGGTGCGGGGCCGGCGCGGGCTGGGTGTGCTGCACCAGCTGGACGGACTCCAGGGCGATGTCGTCGACCTGCAGGGCCGAGCAGACGATGTCGAGCGGCAGCGGCAGCGCGGTGCGGGCGGGGCGCAGCGGCTGGTCCTTCGCCTGCACCAGCAGCACCGAGGTGTAGAAGGTGCCGTCGCCGACCATGCCGGTCTCCCGGCGGATCGGACGGCCGTCGCCGAGGTCGGTCTCGGTGACGTGGGTGCAGGTGCGCAGGGCCGGCTCGACCTCCAGCGCTGGGGCCAGCGCCGGGTCGGTGCCCGGCGGCGGCACGTTGTACTGCGCCTCCTTGCGGCGGGCCTTCATCGCCGAGCGGACGCGCATCGCCTCCGGCAGGCTGCGGCCGCCGAGCGGCAGCAGGGCCACCACGGCGAGCAGGACGGCGGGGACGGCGAAGGCGCCGGCCATCGCCGGGGCGATCGTCCACCCGACCGCGACCAGGGCCGCGGCGACCTCCAGCAGCACCAGCTGCTGGAGCCGCAGCCGGCTGCCGAGCAGCCCGGGTCGGGGGTGGACGCGCAGCGGCACCGGGGCGGTCGCGGGGGCCGCGGACCGGGCCCGACGACCGCCGGGGTCGGCACCCCGGCCGTCCTGCCGGCGGCCGTGCGAGGCGCTGCGTCGAGCTGGAGCGGTCTGGCTTGGCATCCCCCGATGGACCCTCTCTGATCAGATGTCACGGCCCGGCTGGCCGGGCGGTGAACCGTACCCGTTACGGTACTCACCGTCTGCTGCGGCATCGTAGAGGGTTCGGCGCACGCGGTGCCCGCCGGGTGGCAGACTCACGCACGGCGAACGCGCGTTGACGGCAGTACGGGCGCGGACACACAGGGGAGACGGGGAGCATGGCATCACGCAGGGACGAGCTGAACGCGTACAACTTCGCGCGGCGGCGGACGGTGGGGGCGTTCCTGCAGCCCGGGGGCGGCGGCAACGACGAGGACGCGCCGCGTCCGGTGCGTGCCGTGCTGCCGAGCTTCGTCGTCGCTGCGGTCGCGGTGGCCGGCTTCGGCATGTGGGGCGTCATCAAGCCCAGCGCGCCGCTGAACTGGGACGACGGCAAGAACATCATCCAGGGCAAGGAGTCCACCACCCGGTACGTGGTGCTGGAGGACCCGCAGACGCACGAGAAGGTGCTGCACCAGGTCCTCAACATGTCGTCGGCGAAGCTGCTGCTGCCGGCCGGCTCCAAGGTCGTCCAGGTCGCCGACAAGGTGCTGGACAACTACAAGAACCACGGCGCCACCATCGGCATCCCGTACGCGCCGGACAAGCTGCCGTCGGCCGCCGACGCCGGTGAGGCGAAGCTGTGGTCGGTCTGCGACCGGCCCGGTGTCGACAAGACCCAGGCGGGCATCAACCAGGCCGTGTTCATCGCGGCCGGTGACGAGGCGAAGACCCTCTCCGACCCCGCGAAGGTGCTGCAGGAGGGCCAGGGCCTGTTCGTCCAGGCGCCGCCGCTGACGAAGGACGACGTCCCCAGCAAGTTCCTGGTCGACATGAACGGCGTGAAGCACGCCGTGGGCAAACTGAACCTCTCGGCCCGCGACCGGAAGGCCCTGGAGTCCGGCCTGTTCGGCGTCGACGTCGTGCCGCAGCAGGTGACCAAGGCCTGGCTGGACACGCTGGAGACCGGTGAGGTCGTGGAGTTCCCGAAGAACCCCGACCTGACCCAGACGAAGATGAAGTCCAACGTCAAGCTCACCAACACCGAGGACGCCTACGTCGGCCGGCTGCTGGTCTTCCAGAACACCTACTACTCGGTCGGCAAGGACAGCCTCTACCAGGTGACGCCGTTCCAGGCCGAGCTGATGCGCAACGACCCGGCGCTCGACGCCGTGTACGACGGTGCCAGCCCGAAGGCCGCCGAGATGTCCCCGCGGGACAACGCGGACCTGGCCGGGAAGATCAGCCCGAGGATCCTGGACAAGACGAACCTGCCGGACGCCAAGCCGCTGCCGCCGCTCAACACCGGTGACAAGGCCACCCGTTCGGTGATCTGCAGCACCTTCGCCGGCTACGACAACGGTGTGCCCAAGCGCACCGTGTGGGCGCACACCGATTACCCGGCCAAGGTGCCGCTGGGTTCCGCGAGCGCCCATGTGACGCCCGGACACGGCCTGTTGTACCGCGCGGTGGACGGTCAGGCCGGTCCGGAGACCCAGGACACCTCCGGCACCACCTTCCTGATCACCGAGACCGGTCTGCGGTACTCGCTGCAGGCCAACAACGACGGCGGCACCGGTCCTTCGCCCGCCCCGAGCGCGGGGCAGCAGCAGGCGCAGGGCAAGGACGAGGAGAACGGTTCGCAGGCCCGCCTCGGCTACAAGTCCGTTGCGCCGGGCCGGGTTCCGCTGCAGTGGTCGATCCTGGTGCCGGCCGGCGGCGCGCTCAGCTCCAAGGCGGCGGAGACCGCGCAGACCGCGTGACGTACCGTCAGTGCAGGTGTGCGGTAGGCCGTGTCATGGTCTGGTAACTACCGGTACTCCGGTGTTGGGCCGCTTGCAAACGGCGGCTAAAGTGCTGGGGACACCGCAACGTGGTGTCACCGGGTGGGCCGTACCAGGACCATCCGAAGCAATTGTCTGTCTCATGGGGGACGGTGGATCATGGCTGGTCAGTTCAAGACGACCGCTGAGGAAATGAATGCCTTCGCCAACCGCATCGGTGAGGTGAACGCGCAGGTCCAGGGCGAGATTCAGCGGCTCAACGCGCTGGTCGACTCGATCAAGTCCGGCTGGCAGGGCCAGGCGGCCCAGGCCTACCAGCAGATGCAGACCCGGTTCAACGAGGACGCGACCGCGCTCAACAAGGTGCTCGACGAGATCAAGCAGGCGATCGAGACGACCACCAAGCTCTACGCCCAGACGGAGCAGGAGCAGCAGTCCTCGATGTCCGGACTCGGTCACTGAGTTCTCGGGTCCGCAGGACCTCGGCCGTAGTGCGGCCGGTTCGCCGGTCCGCGCAGATTCCATCGACTAGGAGACACCATGGGTGACCACATTCTCGTCAATTTCTCGACGATCCAGAACGCGTCGTCGGAGATCCGCCAGACCGCGCAGCGCATCCAGTCGCAGCTCGACGAGCTGAAGGCCGGCGTGCAGCGCATCGCCTCCACCTGGGAGGGTGCGGCGCAGGAGGGCTACCAGGCCCGCCAGCAGGAGTGGGACGCCAAGGCCGCCGACCTGCAGCAGGTCCTGGGCCAGATCGCCACCTCGCTGGACAACGCCGCGCAGAGCTACCAGTCGACCGAGTCCAAGAACACGGCCGTCTGGGGCTGAGGCCCGGCCGCCGTGCGACACGGCGACAGCGTGGGCGGGCGTCCGACCGGGCGCCCGCCCCTCGCGCGTACTGACGCGCACGGCATCGGGATCATGAGGGGAAGACAGGTGTCGTTGGGTACGTTCCGCAGGGCGGCCGCCGCGTCCGTGGTGCTGGGGGTGGTCGGCTCGCTCGTCGCGGGTCCGGCGTACGCGGCCACGCCGACGCCCGCGCCGTCGGGCTCAGACAGCGCGCCGCGCTGGTCTCCGATCGGCATAGCCGCGGCCGGCGAGTGCAAGTTCCCGTCCGAGAACGTCCAGGGCACCCCGTGGGCGCTCCAGCGGGTGCTGCTGAACGAGCTCTGGAAGGACGGCCGGACGGGCAGGTTCGCCAAGGACGGGCCCGGCGGCAAGAAGGGCGAGCCGGTCAAGGTCGCGGTGATCGACACCGGCGTGAACGACCGCAACCCGCAGCTCGCCGACAAGGTGGAGGACGGCAGCTCGCTGCTGCCCCCCAAGCAGCAGGGCGAGAAGGACGACGGCAAGAACGACACCGTCGGCCACGGCACCAAGGTGGCCGGCATCATCGCCGCCAAGCCGATCGCCGGGACGGGCTTCGTCGGCCTCGCGCCGGACGCCGCGATCCTCTCGATCAAGCAGAACGACGACCAGGGCAGCGGCTCCGTGCAGAGCCTGATCACCGCGATCAACCTGGCCGTGGCGAAGGGCGCCGACGTCATCAACATCTCGCAGGACGTCCGGGCGGAGGGCGACTCCAACGACTTCGCGCTGAAGGACCAGTTGAAGGCGGCCGTGGAGGACGCCGACCGCAAGGGCGTGGTGGTGGTCGCCTCGTCCGGCAACGACGGCCGCGAGGGCGACACCTTCCCGGCGGCGTTCGAGACGGTGCTGGCCGTGGGGGCCTCGGACCGCAACAACGAGCGCGCGCCGTTCTCCGAGTACGGCCAGTTCGTCGACATCGCCGCCCCGGGCGTCGACATGCTGTCGACGGTGCCGGCCGGCGGCCAGTGCGTCGACAACGGCACCAGCTTCTCCTCCCCGTACGTGGCCGGCGTGGCGGCCCTGCTGAAGGGCGCCTACCCGGACTGGACCCCGGCGCAGATCCGGGCCCGGATCGAGCAGACCGCCCAGCGCACCCAGCGCGGCGCGAACAAGTTCATCGGCTGGGGCGTCGTCGACCCGGTCAAGGCCGTGCAGAGCGGCGACGAGCAGGCCGCCGAGCCGCACGAGGACCCGAAGCTCGCCATCGACCGGGCACCGGTCGTGGCCCAGCCGCTCGGCCTCGCCGAGACCCAGGCCGACCGGGACCGCCGCACCGGCACCTTCGTGCTCGGCGGAGGCGTGCTCGCGGTCGCCGCGCTGGCCGGCGGCTCGGTCGTGCTGCGCGACCGCCGGCGCCGCCACGAGGGCTGAGCGCCACCGGACGGACGGAAGCGGCCCGGCCCCCCTGCTGAGGGGGCCGGGCCGCTTCCGTCGTGCGCGGGGCCGGGTCAGACCTGCTCGTCCTCGGGCAGGGTGATCACCCAGCGGTCGGCCTGCCGGGGCCGCAGGTAGAACAGCCAGTAGAGGCTGGCGACCACGGTGATGCCGCCGGTCCACTTGAGGGCGGTGACGTCGAGCTGGGTCAGCAGGTAGACCAGGCCCACGGTCAGCAGGACCGGCAGGACGGGCCACAGCGGCTGGCGCCAGGCCGGCGCGTGCTTGTGGTGGGCCCGGCGGGAGAACAGCGCGGCCACGGCCACCAGCAGGTACAGGGCGGTCACGGCGACGCCGGTGATGTTGGTCAGCTGCTCCTGCGGGACGAAGCAGAGCACCGCGCCGGGGACGCCGACGGCCAGGGTGGAGACCCAGGGGGCGCTGAACCGGTTGAGGGTGCCGAAGGCGCGGTTGACCGGCTCGGGCCAGGCCTTGTCGCGGCCGGAGGCGAACAGCACCCGGGAGTTCTGGATGACCATGACGATGCCGGCGTTGATGATCGCCAGGGCGACGCAGAGGCTGATGAAGGTGCCGACCGCGGAGTTGCTCCAGCCGGTGACCAGGTCGGAGATGTTGCCGGCGCTCAGGGCGGCGAGGTCCGGGGCGCCCAGGGTGATCGCGACCACCGGGAGGATGATGATGACGACCGACAGGGCCAGCGTCCACAGCACGGTGCGGGCGACGTTGCGCCGCGGGTTCTCCAGCTCCTCGGAGAGGTAGATGGCGGTGGAGAAGCCCTGGGTGACGAAGAGCGCGGTGCCCATCGCGGCGACGATCGCGCCGAGGCCGACGACCCCGGTGGCGCCGTCCGTGACGACCGAGCCGTGGAAGAGGCTGCCGGCGCCGCGCTCGGCGTGGCCGAAGCCGAGGAAGGCGACCACGCCGGCGGCGATGACCTCGAGGACGAGGAAGATACCGGTGATCCAGGCGTTGGCGCGCAGGTCCAGCAGGCCGGCGACGGTGGCGGCGATCATCACGGCCGCGCCGGCCCAGCGGGCGTCCACGTGGACGATGGGGGCCAGGTAGTCGGCGGTGCCGATGGCGATGAGCGAGGGCACGATCATCACGACGATCAGCGACTGGATGAACACCAGCCAGCCCGCGAAGCGCCCGGCCAGGGTGCCGACCATGGCGTACTCGCCGCCGGCGCTGGGGACGAGGGTGCCGAGCTCGGAGTAGCAGAAGGCCACCGCGATGCAGATCAGCGCGCCGATGGCGATCGACATGGCGGTGAAGGTGCCGAGCGAGGAGAACAGCTCGGGCACGATGACGAACAGCGAGGACGCCGGTGTCACGCAGGAGAGCGTGAGCAGGGTTCCACCCACGACACCGATCGAACGGGTGAGCTTCTTGGGGCCGCCGTCCGTCGGAGTCTCGACTACGGCGAGTGGCGGGCGAAGCGTGTCGGTCATGGGGCATCCGATCGACGTGCGGGGGGTCTGGGGGTGGGAGCGCTATCGCCTCCGAGGGCGTTCGCTGACGTGGTGTTTCGGTCGCTCCCGAGACGCCATGGAACCGGTCCGTTTTGCCTTCGTCAACGCGCGATCAGCTTCGGAATCCGTTGCCTTCCGCCGTATAAACATGCGATCCGGTGGCCGCCTGTGGCAATGCTCACCTTTGTCCGCTTCTGTCAACTCTGATGGATGAAGATTGAATCAAAGATGAAATATGGGTGTTGATCTATGAATCAAAGGCTACGGTGCGATTCATTCACGTGAATGAAGGTAGCCTCTCCGGGGCCCGGAGGCCGTCCCGGCCGGTGCGGGAACCGCAGCAGGGCGCGGCAAAAAAGTAGGTAACGTTCTGGCACCGTCCAAGGCCTGGAATGCCGGAAGGGCCGGACTCCGAGGAGTCCGGCCCTTCCGGTCACACGACGTCACCACTACGGGGTCGGCAGCCAGCCCGTCTGCAGGGTCTGGCCGGCGGCGATCCGCCGGGAGACGAACACACCGCGGCCCGGCGGCAGCGGCTGCGGCTTGACCGTGCCGAGCAGCGCGCCCTCGTTCTTGTCGCCCGAGAGCAGCACGCCCTGGCCGCCCAGCTCGCGCATGCGCTGCATGACCGGCTCGAACAGCGAGCGGCCGGCACCGCCGGCGCTGCGCGCGATGATCACACGCAGGCCGATGTCGCGGGCGAACGGCAGGAACTCGGCCAGCGGCGCCATCGGGTTGCCCGAGGAGGTGGCGACCAGCTCGTAGTCGTCCACGATCACGAACATGTCCTTGCCGCTGTACCAGCTGCGGTTGCGCAGCTGCTCCGGCGTGACGTCCGGGCCGGGCAGGCGGCGCGAGCAGGCGCCGCGGAGCATCTCCACGGCCGCCGACATCGCGGGCGCCGCCGCCGCGTACTCCACCAGGTACTCCTGCGGCACCACGCCGAGCAGTGAACGGCGGAAGTCGCCGACCACGATGCCCGCCTGGTCCGGGGTGTACCGCTCGGTGATCTGCTTGACCAGCATCCGCAGCAGCGCCGACTTACCGGACTCGCTCTCGCCGAAGACGATGAACAGCGGGTCGGTCTCGAAGTTGACGAAGACCGGCGCGAGCTCGACCTCGTCCACACCGAAGGCCACACCCAGCTCGGGGTGCTCGAAGCCCTTGGGCAGCGCGTTGCCGTCCAGGACGGCCGGCAGCATGCGGACCTGCGGGGCGCGCGGGCCCGTCCAGGCGGCGTCGATCTGCGCCACCAGGTCGGCCACGCCGTCCGCCAGGTCCTCGGTCGTCGACGCGCCGTCCAGGCGCGGCAGGCCGGACAGGAAGTGCAGCTTCGCCGCGGTCAGACCGCGACCGGGCGAGCCCGCCGGAACGTTGACCGCGACCTTGCGGTCGATCTCCGACTCCATCGAGTCGCCGAGCCGCAGCTCGGTGCGGTTCTGCAGCAGGTCCTTGAGGGCCGGCCGCACCTCCGCGTAGCGGGCCGCGGTGACGACCACGTGCACGCCGTAGGTCAGACCGCGCTGCGCGATGTCGTTGATGACCGGTTCGAGGACCTCGTACTCCTGCTTGAAGGTCAGCCAGCCGTCGATGATCAGGAAGACGTCGCCGAACTGCTCGTCCGGCAGCTGGCCGGCCGCGCGGCGCGAGCGGTAGGTGGCGACGGTGTCGATGCCGGCCGTGCGGAACAGCTCCTCACGCCGGTTGAGCACCCCGTGCACCTCGCTGACCAGGCGGCGCACCTTCTCGACGTCCAGACGGCCGGCGACCCCGCCGACGTGCGGCAGGCCGGACAGCGCGCCGAACGCGCCACCGCCGAAGTCCAGCAGGTAGAACTGCACCTCGGCCGGGGTGTGCGTGACGGCGAAGCCGGAGACCAGGGTGCGCACCATGTTGGACTTGCCGGACTGCGGACCGCCGACGATCAGGCCGTGGCCGGCCGCACCCGAGAAGTCCTGGTACAGCACGTCGCGGCGCTGGTCCCGCGGCTTGTCGACGATGCCGACCGGCACCACGAGGCGGCCGAGCGCACCGTACTCCGGCGAGGTCAGACCGCGCTCGGCGGTGACCTGCAGCGGCGGCACCAGGCCGTCGATGCTCGGCGCCTCCTCCAGCGGCGGCAGCCACACCTGGTGGGCCGGCGGGCCCTGGCTGATCATGCGCTGCACGAAGACGTCCAGCATGGTGTCGAGCAGCGAGTCGTCGATCTCCTCGACCTCCTCGACCACCTCCTCGACCACCGGTTCCACGACCGGCACCTCGGCGGCGGTGAACAGCACCGGCTGCGCGGTGATCACCTGGCCGCCGCTGGTCCGCTGCTGGCCCGGAGGCCGGTACGGGCCGGAGACGTACGCGGCCCGGAAGCGCTCCATCACGTCGGAGCCGAACTTCAGGTAGCCGACACCGGGGATCGGCGGCAGGTGGTAGGCGTCCGGCACGCCGATCGCGGCCCGCGACTCGGCGGCCGAGAAGGTGCGCAGACCCAGCCGGTAGGAGAGGAAGGTGTCCAGACCGCGGAGCTTGCCCTCCTCCAGTCGCTGCGAGGCCAGCAGCATGTGCATGCCCAGCGAACGGCCGATGCGGCCGATCTGGATGAACAGGTCGATGAAGTCCGGCTTCGCGGTGAGCAGCTCGGAGAACTCGTCGATGATCATCAGCAGCGAGGGCAGCGGGTCCAGCGCCGCACCCGCCGCGCGGGCCCGCTCGTACTCGTTGATGTTGGCGTAGTTGCCCGCCGCGCGCAGCAGCTCCTGACGGCGGTTCATCTCGCCCTCGATCGCGTCGCGCATGCGGTCGATGAGGGTCGCCTCGCCCTCCAGGTTGGTGATCACGGCCGCGGTGTGCGGCATCTCCGCCATGCCGGCGAAGGTGGCACCACCCTTGAAGTCCGCGAGGACCAGGTTCAGCACCTCGGAGGAGTGGGTCACCGCCAGCGCCAGCACGATGGTGCGCAGCACCTCGGACTTGCCGGAACCGGTCGCGCCGACGCACATGCCGTGCGGGCCCATGCCCTGGAGCGAGGCCTCCTTGATGTCCAGCCAGACGTACTCGCCGTTCTGGCCGACGCCCAGCGGCACCTTGAGCTTCTCCGCCATCGGACGCGGCCGCCAGTGCCGGGCCGGGTCGAAGGAACCCGGGTCACCGGTGTTCATCATCTCGGTGAAGTCCATCGACACCAGCGACGGGTCGCCGTCGTCGCCGCCCGCGGACACCCGGAACGGCGCCAGCTGACGGGCCAGCGCCTCCGACTGCCACGCCGACAGGGTGTCCGGCCGGCCGGAGTACGAGGCGCCGGAGGCCGACTCCAGCAGCAGGCCGTCCTTGCCCACCGTGATGACCAGGTGGCCGCTCGGCTCGTCCAGGTCGCCGGGGACGACCTCGATCACGGTGACGCCCTCGACGCCCTCCGGGCCGGCCAGGACCGAGTCGTGCGGCACCGCGGCGCCGTCCATGACCACGATCAGGTGCGGCTTGTCGGCGCTCGGCACGCTGTCCCGGGAGAAGCCCTTGCGGCCGTCCAGCTCCTTGGCGAGCAGCTCCTCCAGCTCACCGAGGCCGGTCGCGATCAGACGGCGGGAACCGGCGCCGTCGTTCTCCTTGCGGTGCTGGGTGTGCGGCAGCCACTTCGCCCACTCCCACTCGTCGACCGCGCCCGGCGCGGCCGCCACGGCGACCATCAGGTCGTCCGGCGAGTGCAGCGTCGTCAACTGGGCGACCATCGCCCGGACGTTGCCGTACACGGTGTCCGGGTCGCCGCAGACCGTGATGTGGTAGAAGGCGCGCAGCGAGACCGCCAGCGGCAGGTCCTGCAGCGTGCCGTGCGACTTGATGAAGGTGCCCATGGCCTCGGCCGCCAACGGCTCCAGCTCGTCCAGCGGAGCGGTCTGCGGCGCCACGATCGGGCTCGACAGCTGCTGCGGACCGGTGCCGAGACGCACCTGCGCGAAGTCCGGATCGGTGGGCCGGCGCTCCCACAGCCGCCGCCCCTCGGCGACGATCGACCACAGCTGGTCCGGCTCGGGGTGCGTGAACAGCAGCGCACCGCGCTGCCGCTCGGCCGTGCGGCGGACCTGCCGGCGCATCTGCTGGAGGTACTTGAGGTAGTCGCGGCGCTCGTCCGCGGTGCCGGCGTTGCCGCCGCGCCGCGCCTTGACGATCTGCGCGACCGCCATGCCCGCGGTCGACGCCACCATCAGGACACCCATGATCTTCATCGGGCCCTGGGCGCCGGGGGAGAAGAAGAACGCCGCCGAACCGCCCATGCCGAGCAGCGGCAGCAAGGACATCATCCAGTCCTCGCCGCCGGAACGCGGCAGCTCCGGAGGGGCGACCAGCTCCACCGGCTCGTCCGGCACCGGGGGCGGGTACGCCCGCGGCGGACGCTTCACCGTCACCACACTCATGCGACCGCCCCGCTCCGCCCGGCGGCCGCTGCGCGGAACCCGGACCCCTTGACGGTCCGTTCGCTTCGCTCGCTCACTGGCACCAACCCTCACGCACACCGATTACGTACGGGTGAGGGCGCCCCGTGCGATGACGCCGCCCCCGCTCCGCCGACCGCAGACGCACATCGGAGGGTTGCTGCACCAGCCGGGCCCCCGTACGCCTTGCGCAGGGGCCGATCCTACTGGGCAGCCGGGACGGTTCGACCACGGGGTCAGCCGAGGAGATTTCCGGTACGAATCGTCGAATCCTCTCCACAACAGCACACCGTTGCACGGCAATTCGCCGCCCCCTGCGGCCTGCGGCGAATTCGGGCGGGGCCGGACCGCAGCCGCACCTCCGCGGGCGGTAGGGTAACGCCGCGCCAACTCCGCCCCGGACCGTGTCAGTTCCGGACCGGTCCGTAGGAGGGCGCAATCGAACCAAGAGCTGACGAGCAGGCATATCCGACAAGGGGGAGCGCCGGTGAGCGAGCGGACAGTCAAGAGGTGCGCATGGCGCGAAGCGGCCTCCGGGCTCGCGGAGGTGGCCGCATGAGCGCCAGTGCAACGACCGGCTTCTGCCGGGTCACCGTCGTCGCGCCCGACAGCCGGATCGACGTCGCCCTGCCCGAGGACGTCCCGCTCGCCGACATCTACCCCGAGGTGCTGCGCCTCACCGGGCAGACCCAGGTCGACGGCACGCCCACCGGCTTCCACCTCGTCCGCCGGGACGGCACCGTGCTCGACAGCGGCCTGCCGCTGGCCGCGCAGCAGGTCCGCGACGGCGACCTGCTGAGCCTGCGCCCGTTCGCCGAGTCGCTGCCGCCCGCGGTCTACGACGACGTGGCCGACGCCGTCGCCAGCGCCGTCGAGGCCGACCGCCGGTTCTGGAGCCCCGACCTGATGCGGGCCTTCGGCCTGATCGGCGCCACCGTGATGCTGGTGCTGCTCGGCTTCGCCCTCTGGTTCTCCGACCTGCGCCACGACATGCACGGCCTGGCCGGCATCCTCTCCGGCGTCACCGCGGTCGTCCTGGTCACCTTCGCCGGCGTCCGCGCCCGGGTCTACGACGACCACGCGGCCGGCCTCGCGCTCGGCCTCGGCGCCCTGCCGCACGCCCTGATCGCCGGCTCCGGCGCCGTCCCGGTCGCGAACGCCGGCGACGGCCCCGGCCGGCTGCAGTTCCTCGTCGGCTGCGTCGCCGTCCTCGTCGTCTCGGTGCTGCTCGTCGGCCTGCTGCCGGAGAAGGACTCGGTCTTCGTCGCCTCCTCCTTCCTCGCCGCCGCCGGCACCCTGGCGACCTTCGCCGCCGTGCTGCTCGACGGCACCCCGGCCACCCACATCGCCGCCGTCACCGGTGTCGCCGCGGTCGCCGCGGTCGGCTTCCTGCCGGCCCTCTCCGCCCGCTTCGCCCGCCTCCCCGTCGGCTTCAGCCCGCCCGGCCAGACCCGCACCCGCGGCAGCGCCTACGGCGAGGAGGGCAGCCGCACCGAGACCGTGCAGTACGAGCGGATCGCCCACCAGGCCCGCCGCGGCCACGAGGTCCTCGTCGGCCTGGTCGGCGGCTGCTCCGCCACCGTCATCGGCGCCTGCGCCGTGCTCGGCTTCAGCGACTCCGCCTTCGCCGAGCTGCTCGCCCTGGCCGTCGGCATCTCGACCATGCTGCGCGCCCGGCTGTTCCGCTACACCGCGCAGGTCTTCAGCCTCACCATCGCCGGCCTGATCGGGCTCGCCCTGCTGGTCCTCGGCCTCTCGCTGCACACCCCGCTGTTCATCCTGGAGCAGCTGCAGGAGGGCGGCACCGGCAGCTCGCTCGACCTGCGCACCGTCTGGCTGTCGGCCTCGATCGCCGTGGGCGCCGCCCTGCTCACGGCGATCGCGCTGATCGTCCCCCGCCTCGGCGTCTCCCCCTTCTGGGGGCGCATCCTGGACATGGTGGACGGCCTGATGCTGATCTCGCTCGTCCCGCTCGCGCTGGCCGTGCTGAACATCTACGCCCTGGTCCGCGGCGCCACCAGCTGACGCCGCCGCACCCGACCCGGCGCCCGCCGGCACCCCGCGACAGGGGACGCCGGCGGGCGCTGGTACGCTTGGTCAGTCCGAGTTCTGTCAGATCCTGTGTCGTCTACCGGGATCGCTCGGCCACCCCGAAGGAGATGCCGTGGCACTCGCCGCCGACGTCAAGAAGCAGATCATCGCCGAGTTCGGCCAGAAGGAGGGCGACACCGGCTCCCCCGAGGTCCAGGTGGCCATGCTCTCCCGCCGCATCTCGGACCTGACCGAGCACCTCAAGGCCCACAAGCACGACCACCACTCCCGTCGTGGTCTGCTGATCCTGGTCGGCCAGCGCCGCCGCCTGCTGCAGTACCTGGCCAAGAAGGACATCGAGCGTTTCCGTACCCTCGTCGACCGCCTCGGCATCCGCCGCGGCGCCGCGGGCGGCGCTCGCTGACACCGCTTCGTGGGGCGGCTCCCCTTCCCGGGGGGCCGCCCTTCGGCGCATCCGCGCGGCACGCCGCGCGGACCGCACCCCGGGCGGAAGAACCGCTGCCACACGCGTGGTAATGGCGCGCTCGGTAGGGTGTGAATTTGTAAGGTGAAGGGCATGCCCGGGTAAGTGCCCGACCGCGCGACGCGCGGACGGCACCGGGCAGGACCGACACCCTGCGCGGGCCGCAGGCCTCAAACGGAGGCCGCCCGCATCCGGGGAGCGTCCACACGCGACCGCCGACCAGGCAAGCCGAGAGGCGCCGGTCCTCGGTAGTGGCCGCCGGGAGTCGTCGACAGACGCCCGGGGGCTTCGATCGAAGACCGGCCCGCAGGGCCGGGCAGGCGGACGCTGGGGGGCGCTCCACCGGAGACGTACGAAAGAGGAGATCTTCCAGGTGGAAGAGAACGTGTTCTACGCCGAGGCCGTCATCGACAACGGCAGCTTCGGCACCCGTACCATCCGCTTCGAGACGGGCCGCCTGGCCCGCCAGGCCGCCGGCTCCGCCGTCGCCTACCTGGACGACGACACCATGGTGCTGTCGGCGACCAGCGCGTCCAAGCAGCCGAAGGAGCACTTCGACTTCTTCCCGCTGACCGTGGACGTCGAGGAGCGCATGTACGCCGCGGGCCGGATCCCCGGCTCGTTCTTCCGTCGTGAGGGCCGGCCCTCCGAGGACGCGATCCTCACCTGCCGCCTGATCGACCGCCCGCTGCGCCCGTCCTTCGTCAAGGGCCTGCGCAACGAGATCCAGGTCGTCGTCACCGTGATGGCGCTCAACCCGGACCACCTCTACGACGTGGTGGCCATCAACGCGGCCTCCGCCTCCACCCAGCTGGCCGGCCTGCCGTTCTCCGGCCCGATCGGCGGCGTCCGCGTCGCGCTGATCAAGGGCCAGTGGGTCGCCTTCCCGACCCACTCGGAGCTCGAGGACGCCGTCTTCGACATGGTCGTGGCCGGCCGCGCCCTGCCGGACGGCGACGTCGCGATCATGATGGTCGAGGCCGAGGCCACCGACAAGACCATCAAGCTGGTCGCCGACGGCGCCGAGGCCCCGACCGAGGAGGTCGTGGCCGCTGGTCTCGAGGCCGCCAAGCCGTTCATCAAGGTGCTCTGCGCCGCCCAGGCCCAGCTGGCCGCCCAGGCCGCCAAGCCGACCGGCGAGTTCCCGGTCTTCCTGGACTACCAGGACGACGTGCTCTCCGCCCTGACCTCCGCCGTCAAGGACGAGCTCGCCCAGGCGCTCACCATCGCCGGCAAGCAGGAGCGCAACAACGAGCTCGACCGCATCAAGGCGATCGCCGCGGACAAGCTCCTCCCGGACTTCGAGGGCCGCGAGAAGGAGATCAGCGCCGCCTACAACGCGCTGACCAAGAAGATCGTCCGCGAGCGCGTCATCAAGGACAAGGTCCGCATCGACGGCCGCGGCGTCACCGACATCCGCACCCTGGCCGCCGAGGTCGAGGCGATCCCGCGGGTCCACGGCTCCGCCCTGTTCGAGCGCGGCGAGACCCAGATCCTGGGCGTCACCACGCTGAACATGCTCCGCATGGAGCAGCAGCTCGACACGCTCTCCCCGGAGACGCGCCGCCGCTACATGCACAACTACAACTTCCCGCCGTACTCGGTCGGCGAGACCGGCCGCGTGGGCTCGCCCAAGCGCCGCGAGATCGGCCACGGCGCGCTGGCCGAGCGGGCGATCCTGCCCGTGCTGCCCTCCCGCGAGGAGTTCCCGTACGCCATCCGCCAGGTCTCCGAGGCGCTCGGCTCCAACGGCTCCACCTCGATGGGCTCGGTCTGCGCCTCCACCATGTCGCTGCTGAACGCCGGTGTGCCGCTGAAGGCCGCCGTCGCCGGCATCGCCATGGGCCTGATCTCCCAGGAGATCGACGGCGAGACCCACTACGTCACGCTGACCGACATCCTCGGCGCCGAGGACGCGTTCGGTGACATGGACTTCAAGGTCGCCGGCACCCGCAACTTCATCACCGCCCTCCAGCTCGACACCAAGCTGAACGGCATCCCGGCGTCGGTGCTCGCCGCCGCGCTGAAGCAGGCCAAGGACGCCCGCCTGCACATCCTCGACGTGATGAACGAGGCCATCGACACTCCGGACGAGATGTCGCAGTACGCCCCGCGCATCATCACGATCAAGATCCCGGTGGACAAGATCGGTGAGGTCATCGGCCCCAAGGGCAAGATGATCAACCAGATCCAGGAGGACACCGGCGCCGAGATCACGATCGAGGACGACGGCACCATCTACATCGGTGCCTCCGACGGCCCGGCCGCCGAGGCCGCCCGCACCACGATCAACCAGATCGCCAACCCGACCATGCCGGAGGTCGGCGAGCGCTACCTGGGCACCGTGGTGAAGACCACGACCTTCGGCGCGTTCGTCTCCCTCATGCCCGGCAAGGACGGTCTGCTGCACATCTCGCAGATCCGCAAGCTCGCCGGCGGCAAGCGCGTGGAGAACGTCGAGGACGTGCTCGCGGTCGGCACCAAGGTGCAGGTCGAGATCGCCGAGATCGACCCGCGCGGCAAGCTCTCCCTCGTCCCCGTGATCGAGGGCGAGGAGGGCGGCGAGGCCGCCTCCGAGTGACGCACCGAGTGACGAGGTAGTCCTCCCGCGGCCCGCACGCCCTCGCGGCGTGCGGGCCGCACCCTGTTCTTCCCCGATCGAGAGGTACACCCTGGTGGCTCAGGCCTCCGCGGCACACCAGCGCCCCGGCACCACCAAGACCCTGTTGAAGGGCCTCGACGGCGCCGGCACCGTCCGCCGCACCGTCCTGCCCGGCGGCCTGCGGGTCGTCACCGAGACCCTGCCGACCGTCCGCTCCGCGACCTTCGGCATCTGGGTCGGCGTCGGCTCCCGCGACGAGACGCCCGTCCTCAACGGCGCCACCCACTACCTGGAGCACCTGCTCTTCAAGGGCACCGCCCGGCGCAGCGCCCTCGAGATCTCCGCGGCCCTGGACGCCGTCGGCGGCGAGATGAACGCCTTCACCGCGAAGGAGAACACCTGCTACTACGCGCGGGTGCTCGACACCGACCTGCCGCTCGCCATCGACGTGGTCTGCGACATGCTCACCGGCTCGCTGATCCGCCCCGAGGACGTCGACGCCGAGCGCGGCGTCATCCTCGAGGAGATGGCCATGGCCGAGGACGACCCGGGCGACGTCGTCCACGACCTCTTCGCCAAGGTGATCTACGGCGACGGCCCGCTCGGCCGACCGATCCTCGGCACCGAGGAGACCGTCACCAACCTCACCCGCGACCAGATCGCCGGCTTCTACAAGCGCCGCTACAAGCCCGAGCACCTGGTCGTGGCCGCCGCCGGCAACCTCGACCACCGCAAGGTCGTCAAGCTCGTCGAGGAGGCCTTCGCGCCCGTCCTCGCCCGCTCCACCGGCCACCCCGCCGACGTCCGCCGCGGCGTCAAGGCGCTGCGCACCGCCGGCCGCACCGAGGTCCTCAACCGGCCCACCGAGCAGGCCCACCTCGTCCTCGGCGTGCCGGGCGTGCCCCGCCACGACGAGCGACGCTGGACGATGGGCGTCCTCAACGCCGCCCTCGGCGGCGGCATGAGCTCCCGGCTCTTCCAGGAGGTCCGGGAGAAGCGCGGCCTCGCCTACTCCGTCTACTCCTACTCCTCCTCCTACGCCGACAGCGGCATCTTCGGCATCTACGCCGGCTGCCAGCCCAAGCGGGTCGAGGAGGTGCTGTCGATCTGCCGCCAGGAGCTCGCCAAGGTCGTCGCCGACGGCATCACCGAGGAGGAGCTCCAGCGCGCCATCGGCCAGATCTCCGGCTCCACCGTGCTCGGCATGGAGGACACCGGCTCGCTGATGAACCGCATCGGCAAGGCCGAGCTCTGCTACGGCACCCACCTGTCGGTGGACGACATGCTGGCGAAGATAGCGGCGGTGACCCTGGACGACGTCCGGGCGGTCGCCCGTGATGTGCTGGGGGCCCACCGCCCGTCGCTCGCCCTGATCGGTCCGATCAACGCCAAGCGGGCCGCGGCCGTGGCCGACGTGCTCGCCCAGGAGGAAACCGCATGACACTGCGCGTCGCCGTGATCGGCGCCAACGGACGGATCGGCTCCGAGGCCGTCAAGGCCGTCGAGGCCGCCCCCGACATGGAGCTGGTCGCGGCCCTCGGCCGCGGCTCCGACCTCACCGAGCTGACCGACGCCGGTGTCCAGGTCGCCGTCGAGCTCACCCACCCCGACGCCGTCATGGGCAACCTCGACTACGCCCTGCACCACGGCATCCACGTGGTCACCGGCACCACCGGCTGGACGGACGAGCGCCTCGCCACCGTCGGCGGCTGGCTCGCCCAGAACCCCGCCACCGGCCTGCTCATCGCCCCGAACTTCTCCATCGGCGCCGTCCTCGGCATGCAGTTCGCCCAGAAGGCCGCCAAGTACTTCGAGTCCGTCGAGGTCGTCGAGCTCCACCACGACCGCAAGGCCGACGCCCCCAGCGGCACCGCCACCCGCACCGCGCAGCTCATCGCCGCCGCCCGCAAGGACGCCGGCCGAGCCCCCCAGCAGGACCCGACGACCCACGAGCTGCCCGGCGCCCGCGGCGCCGACGTGGACGGCGTCCCCGTGCACGCGGTGCGGCTGCGCGGCCTGCTCGCCCACCAGGAGATCCTGTTCGGCGACACCGGCGAGACCCTCACCATCCGCCACGACTCGCTGCACCACAGCTGCTTCATGCCGGGCATCCTGCTCGGCGTCCGCAAGGTCGTGGACACCCCCGGACTCACCCTCGGACTCGAACACTTCCTGGACCTGTGAGCCCCGCATGACCTCCCGCACCGGTTTCTTCCTGCTCGCCGCCGCCCTGGTCCTGGTCTCCCTGCTCTGCGTGGGGGAGGGCGTCCAACTGGTCGCCACCGGCAAGCCGCTCGGCATCGGCCTCGGCGTCTGCGCCTTCGTCATCCCCCCGATCGGCATCTGGTTCCTGCGCCAGACCGTCCGCTTCGGACGGGCCAGCGAGCAGCTCGCCCGCGAGCTGGAGGCCGAGGGCGGCCTGCCCGTCGACGAACTCCGCCGCACCTCCGGCGGCCGGATCGACCGGGCCTCCGCCGACGAGGTCTTCGCCCGCCGCAAGACCGAGGCGGAGGCCTCCCCGCACGACTGGCGGGCCTTCTTCCGCCTCGCCGTGGCCTACGCCGACGCCGGCGACACCCCGCGTGCCCGCAAGGCCATGCAGCACGCCATCAAGCTGCACAGCACCACCACCGAAACGAGGAGCACCGCGTGAGCGACGACCTGGCCCCGACCTTCCGCAGCGACGTCACGGTGGAACTCGTCCGCAGCGCCGCCACCGACACCGACGTCCTGTGGGCCGCCCGCGTGTCCACCAAGGGCGAGCAGTCCCTGGAGACGATCGGCGAGGACCCGGAGAAGTCCAAGGGCCTGATCAACTTCCTGATGCGGGACCGCCACGGCACCCCCTTCGAGCACAACTCGATGACCTTCTTCATCAGCGCGCCGATCTTCGTCTTCCGCGAGTTCCACCGGCACCGCAGCGGCTGGTCCTACAACGAGGAGTCCGGCCGCTACCGCGAGCTGCAGCCCGTCTTCTACGTCCCCGGCCCGGAGCGCCGCCTCGTCCAGCAGGGCAAGCCCGGCCGGTACGAGTTCGTCGAGGGCACCGCCGAGCAGCACAAGGTCACCACCGAGGCGATGGAGGAGTCCTACCGCTCCTCCTACCGCGCCTACCAGGAGATGCTCGCCGCCGGCGTCGCCCGCGAGGTCGCCCGCGCCGTCCTCCCGGTCGGCCTGTTCTCCTCCATGTACGCCACCTGCAACGCCCGGTCGCTCATGCACTTCCTCTCGCTGCGCACCAAGAACGAGCACGCCACCGTGCCGTCCTTCCCGCAGCGGGAGATCGAGATGGTCGCCGAGCAGATGGAGGAGCTCTGGGGGCAGCTGATGCCGCTCACCCGTGCGGCCTTCGACGCGCACGGCCGAGTCGCCCCCTGACCTGCGAAGACGGGCATCCGGGCGGACCGCCCGGCATGTCCGGATTGCAGCGGTTCCGCCCGCTCCCTACGCTCGGAGCACGGATTCCGGTGCTGCCCGAACCCCCGAGCGGGCAGCACCGGAATCCCATGCTCCGACCCCGACGGCCCGCCGTCGACCTCGCACGATCCTGTCCGAACCGTGGACCGGCGTGACCGCCCCCCAGTGGCCTACGAGTAGTTTTGGACGCATGGCTCCGACCTCCACCCCCCAGACGCCCTTCGGCCGGGTCCTGACCGCGATGGTCACCCCCTTCACCGCCGACGGAGGGCTCGACCTCGACGGCGCCCAGCGCCTCGCCGCCCACCTCGTGGACGCCGGAAACGACGGCCTCGTCCTCAACGGCACCACCGGCGAGTCGCCGACCACCAGCGACGCCGAGAAGGCCCAGCTCGTCCGGGCGGTGGTGGAGGCCGTCGGGGACCGCGCGCACATCGTCGCCGGCGTCGGCACCAACGACACCCACCACAGCGTCGAGCTGGCCCGCCAGGCCGAGGCGGCCGGCGCCCACGGCCTGCTCGCCGTCACGCCGTACTACAGCAAGCCCCCGCAGGAGGGCCTGTACCGGCACACCACGGCCATCGCGGACGCCACCGAGCTGCCCGTCATGCTCTACGACATCCCCGGCCGCAGTGCCGTCGCACTGAGCCACGAGACGCTCGTCCGGCTCGGCGAGCACCCCCGCATCGTCGCCAACAAGGACGCCAAGGGCGACGTCGGCGCCGCCTCCTGGGCGATCGCCCGCTCCGACCTCGCCTGGTACTCCGGCGACGACGTCCTGACCCTGCCGCTGCTCTCGGTCGGCGCCGTCGGCGTGGTCAGCGTCGTCAGCCACGTGGTCACGCCCGAGCTCAAGGCCATGATCGAGGCCTTCACCGCGGGCGACACCGCCAAGGCCACCGCCGTCCACCAGTCCCTGCTGCCGGTCTTCACCGGCATCTTCCGCACCCAGGGCGTCATCCTCAGCAAGGCCGCGCTCACCCTGCAGGGACACCCCGCGGGCCCGCTGCGCCTCCCGCTGGTCTCCGCCACCGCGGAGGAGATTGCGCAACTGAAGCAGGATCTGGCCGCCGGCGGGGTACACCTCTAGCAGACACAGACGTGCGCGCCCCGGCTCGCCGGGCCCCCGAGGGCCTGCCGCTGAACCGGACCGAAGGCGCGGAGGCACCTGGTACGTAGGAAGCCAACGATGGACGCACGCCCCGTGGCGCCGGACGATCCCGGGCATGTGGCGTGCGTCGTGAGGAGAGTCTTTTGAGCCACCCGCACCCCGAACTCGGCGCCCCTCCCGCACTCAAGGAGGGCGCCCTCCGCATCACCCCGCTCGGCGGCCTCGGCGAGATCGGCCGCAACATGACGGTCATGGAGTTCGGCGACCGCATCCTGATCGTCGACTGCGGCGTCCTCTTCCCCGAGGACGAGCAGCCCGGCGTCGACCTGATCCTCCCGGACTTCACCTACATCCGGGACCGCCTGGACAAGGTCGACGGCATCGTCCTGACCCACGGGCACGAGGACCACATCGGCGCCGTCCCGTACCTGCTCCGGGAGAACCCGGACATCCCGCTGATCGGCTCGAAGCTCACCCTCGCGCTCATCGAGGCCAAGCTCGCCGAGCACCGGATCCGCCCGTACGTCCTGGAGGTCAAGGAGGGCGAGCGCGAGCGCATCGGCCCCTTCGACTGCGAGTTCATCGCGGTCAACCACTCCATCCCGGACGCCCTCGCGGTCGCCGTCCGCACCCCGGCCGGCACGGTCGTCGCCACCGGCGACTTCAAGATGGACCAGCTGCCGCTCGACGGCCGCCTCACCGACCTCCCGGCCTTCGCCAAGCTGGCCGAGGAGGGCATGGACCTGCTGCTGGTGGACTCCACCAACGCCGAGGTCCCCGGCTTCATCCCGCACGAGCGGGACATCTCCGCCGCGCTGCGCAACGTCTTCGCGAGCGCCCAGCGCCGGATCATCGTCGCGTCCTTCGCCAGCCACGTGCACCGCATCCAGCAGGTGCTGGACGCCGCCCACGCGCACGGCCGCAAGGTCGCGTTCGTCGGCCGCTCGATGGTCCGCAACATGGGCATCGCCCGTGACCTCGGCTACCTCAAGGTCCCCGGCAACCTGATCGTCGACGTGAAGACGCTGGACGACCTGCCGGACGACAAGGTCGTGCTGGTCTGCACCGGCTCGCAGGGCGAGCCGATGGCCGCGCTCTCGCGGATGGCCAACCGGGAGCACCAGATCCGCATCGTCGAGGGTGACACCGTGGTGCTCGCCTCCTCGCTGATCCCCGGCAACGAGACCGCGATCTACCGCGTGATCAACGGCCTGACCCGCTGGGGCGCCAACGTCGTGCACAAGGGCAACGCCAAGGTGCACGTCTCCGGCCACGCCTCGGCCGGCGAGCTGCTGTACTTCTTCAACATCTGCCGACCGCGCAACCTCATGCCGGTCCACGGCGAGTGGCGCCACCTGCGGGCCGCTGCCGACCTCGGCATCCTGACCGGCGTGCCGAAGGACCGGGTCGTCATCGCCGAGGACGGCGTCTGCGTCGACCTGGAGAACGGCGTCGCCCGGATCGTCGGCAAGGTCCAGGCCGGCTACGTGTACGTCGACGGCTCCTCGGTCGGAGACATCACCGAGGCCTCGCTGAAGGACCGCCGGATCCTCGGCGAGGAGGGCTTCATCTCCGTCTTCGTCGTGGTCGACTCCACCAACGGCAAGATCGTCAGCGGCCCGACCATCCAGGCCCGCGGCTCCGGCATCGACGACGGCGCCTTCGTCCCGGTCGTCGCGAAGCTGGAGGAGGCCCTCACCCGCTCCGCGGGCGACGGCGTGCTGGAGGTCCGCCAGGTGCAGCAGCTGGTGCGCCGGACCATCGGCAAGTGGGTGGCGGACAACTACCGCCGCCGGCCGATGATCCTCCCGGTCGTGGTCGAGGTCTGAGACCTGCCGGGCCAGGTTTGACGTGGGGCGACCCGGGGCGTAATGTTCTCCGGGTTGCCCCACTGCTGGACGGCACCACTCGAATTCAGTTCGAGGCGGTAAATCCGGTGAAAGAACTCTGATAGAGTTCGGGAGCGCCGAAAGGCGAAAGTGAATCCGATGAAACGGGCTCCGGAAAGCGGAGCGGAAAACATCTGATAAGCTGGAAACACGAAAGAGCGAAACGCCCGGAGGGTCCGCTGGAAGGCGGTCCGAAGGAAGTGTCCGTTCCTTGAGAACTCAACAGCGTGCCAAAAGTCAACGCCAGAT
>NZ_JBFBJY010000042.1:0-70285 GCF_040702125.1 Kitasatospora sp. NPDC085895
CGCGCACGACTGGACGATGGGAGCCGTGTAAGCCGAGAGGTTTACGCACGGTTCTGAGAGAGCCGGGGAGTGAAATTCTCCCCGGCTACTCGCCCGGAAGTCGTCGTAGCCGAGCGGTCCGCCCTCGGGGTCGCGGTGCTTCAGCCGGAACTTGGTGTCCACCAGCACCCCGTCCAGCTGCGCCTTGTACGGGTTGCTGAACCAGGGGATGTCGTAGGCGTCCGTGCCGTCGTACTTGAAGACCATGATGTTGTAGCCCGGCGCGACGGCGGCCAGCTTGGCCACGGTGTCCTGGGTGAACCGGGCGTTCTCCACCTTCGCCTGGTCGGCCGCGTTGGCGATCAGCCTGATGGTGTCCATGACGGCACCGATCAGAGCCGTCCGGCAGTCGCCGCCGCCGCCCGGGTTTTCTTGTCCGGGGCACTCGGTGGCGGCCGCGGCCGGGAGCGGGGTGGCGAGCGTCGCCGCCCCGGCCCCGGCCAGGAGGCTGGTGGCCAGCGCGGTGGCGGCGGCGGACTTCTTCAGGCGGGTGTACGTCTCCAGGTCGGCAAATGCGATGCTCATGACAGATCTGCTCCAGGGGCTGTGGACGGGAGTGTGCGGACGGGGGGGTGTGCGGGCGGTGGCCCGCCGTTCAGTGCGAGCGGGGTGCGGGGCGGTCGGCGGCGGACAACCGCAGGACGAGGGGGCGCAGCTCCGGGCGGTCGTCGAGGCGGTAGCCCCAGCCGTGCGGCAGCAGCAGGGACTGCCCCGCGCGCAGCCGCAGCCGAGTGGCCGGGCGCCGCCCGGCGGCGGCCGGCGGGAGCAGCGCGACATCACCGGCCGCGCGGACCTGCAGGAGCAGGACGTCACTGTCGGTGTCCTGTCCCTGGTCTGCGGCCCGCCCTGCGACGGGGGTGGGTACGGGCTGCGGGGCGCGGCCGAGCAGCGGCCCCAGCAGCGGGGCCAGCGCGGTCGCCAGGGTGTCCGCCTCCTCGTCCGAGGGTGGACCGGAGCCGTCGGCTGGATCGTGCTCGGTCCACAACAGCGCCGGTCCCCGGCCCAGTTGGGCCCGGACGAAGGCGGCCAGCTCGGTCAGCCGGTCGCCGGGAGCCCGCTCGCTCTCCGGTTCCTGTCCCCAGTGCACGATCGTCGCCCCCGTTCCGACTGCTTCCCTTCGGTGGGCACGATCCTGCCGAGGAGCGCCGGTGACGGAAAGTCACGATTACCCGGTACCGGGGCGGTGGTACCGGGATCACGTGACACGGCGGGGGCCGGGTCAGTCCTCCTCGAGCAGGCCTGCGCGGGCAGCGGCGTACCCGGCCTGGAAGCGGCTCTCGGCGCCCAACTGCTCCATGATGTCCGCGATGTGGCGGCGGGCCGTCCGCAGCGAGAGGCCCACCCGGCGGGCGATCGTCTCGTCCTTGAGCCCGGCTGCGAGCATCCGCAGGATCGTGCGGTCGATCTCCTGCGCGACCTGCTCCAGCCCCTCCTCGGCCGCCGAGACGAACGGGCGGGCCTGCGCCCAGGCCTGCTCGAAGATCTCGCACAGGTAGGCGACCAGGGACTCCTGGCGTACCATCACCGCTCCCCAGGACCCGTCGCACAGCGGCACGAAGGCCAGTTCGCGGTCGAAGACGATCAGGCGGCCGAAGAGCTCGTGCGCGGTGCGGTACTCGCCGCCCAGCCCGGCGGCGGCCTCCACGTAGGCCTGGCTGGGGCCGTTGAACCGGGCGGTGTGGTGGTACAGCGTGCGCATCCGTACGCCCCGGGAGAGCAGCGCGTGGTCACGCCGGAGCGCGTCCTGCATGGCCTCGGGCTGACGGGAGCCGCCGCCCGGCTGGCTGGCCAGCACCTCGGAGCGGCACTCGGCCGAGGCCTGCTCCAGCGCGGCACGCACCTCGGCGAGGGTGGTGACGACGTGGACGCCGTCGCCGCCCTCCTGCGGCCGGGGGCCGCTCAGGTAGTACGGCAGGAAACCGGCCAGCCGGGCCCGGTTGTGCGCCAGCTCCTCCTGCCGGCGGGCGATCTCGGCCTCGATCGGGCCTGCCAGGGAGTTGGCGGCGGCCTCCGGGCCGACGGCGTGGCCCCGGGTCGGGTCCTGCGGGTCGGGGTGGACGAGGCGTAAGGCGGCGAGGCGGGCCAGGGCCGGGGCCGCGGCGAGCGGGTCGAGCCCCTGCCGGGCCAGGTGGCCGGCGAGGGCGGCGGGGTCGAGCAGGCCGTGCTCCAGTACCCAGGCGTAGGCGGCGGCCTCGATCGGGTCGGGCCCGTCCAGGGTCGACTGCGCCGACGAGATGTCCATTCTGTCCCCCGGTCAGCTTGTTGCCACCGCACTTGCTGAGGTGGCCGGGCGATGGCGACACGGGCCGCTCGCTGGACATGCTAGGCACGCATCCCGCCGACCCGTCCTGGAGGACCGCCTTGAAGCGCACGCTCGCCCTCGCCGCCCTGCTCGCCGCCACCCTCGCCGGTGCCGCGCCCGCGCTCGCGGCGGCCACTGCCGGGCCCGCCGGGTCGGCCGCGGTCCGCGTCACGGCAGGGGGCGGCGGCACCGTCGACCTGGCCGGGGACACCTCCTGGGGCGGCTCCTGCCGGCACAACCCGACCTGCAAGCCCCTCCTCTGACCGCCCGCGTCGACCACCAGGAGCCCGCCGTGATTCCCACCGCCCCCGCCCCCGCCCGCGCCGCGTTCAGCCGCCGGGAGTTGGAGGTCCTCGAACTGCTCGTCGAGGGCGCGAGCTACGCCGCCATCGCCCGCCGTCTGGAACTCAGCCCGCATACCGTGGACACCTACCTGCGCCGCATCCGTGCCAAGACCGGTGCCACCAACCAGATCCAGCTCACCCTGCTCGCCTGCCGCGTCCACGGCCTCCCGACCGCCGCCTGACGGCGGCCCACGCCGACCGCCGACACAGGCCGCCTTGCAAGGACGGACCGGCTGGGGGCGGGTACCGGTTGCGGCCGGTACCCGCCCGCTGCGTTCTGCGGACCGGCGGACCGCCGGACCCCCGGGCGGCCCCCGTTCGGGTCGTCCGCGTTGCCCGGGGCGGGGCGGGGCCGTCGGATGGAGGTGTGCCGTGCCCGTACCCGGTGCCGCGGAGCGCGCCGGGCCGACGACAGGAAACCGCTGCCATGTACGTCCGCACCCTCTACGCCACCGGCGACCCCGCCCGGATCGACGAGGCGCTCGACGCGCTCCGCGCCGAGGCCGTCGGCCTGCTCACCGACCGTCCCGGCTACCGCGGCTACGGCCTCTTCGCCGACCGGACGGTCGGGAAGATCGCCATGGGGTCCTGGTGGGAGAGCGAGCAGGCCCAGCAGGACAGCGACGAGGCGCTGAAGGCCCGCCGGGCCGCCCTGCTGGCGCCGTTCGCGGGCACGGTCACCGTCGACGTGTGGGAGGCCGCCGCCTTCAGCCCGCCGGCTCCGGCCGCGCCCGGGGCGGGCTTCCGGATGATCCGCTCGGACATCGACCCGGCCCGGATCGACGACCTGGTCGAGCGGTTCCGCGCCACGCTGCTGCCCGAGATGGGCCAGATCGACGGCTTCGTCTCCGGCACCCTGCTGGTGAACCGCGCGGAGGGCCGGGCCTCGGTCGGCACGATCTTCCGCGACCGCGCCGCGCTGGAGGCCTCGCGCGCCCCGCAGGCCGCCCTGCGGGCCCGGAACGTCCCGGCGGCCGGGGTGACCGTCCGCAGCCTGGAGGAGTTCGAGGTGGTCCTGCTGGACCGGCCGGCCGACCACGGCTGAGCCCGCCCGCTCCACCGCACCGACACCCCTGACCGTCCGTCAGGGGTGTCGATCGGTGTTCGCGCACCGTCCTTGCCGCGCCCGTCCGACGGGGGCAGAGTGCAGAGCGGACGGACGTGCGAGAGGCGGAGGCTGCCGTGGGTGATCTGGTCGACCGGCTGGTGTCGGGGCTCCCGGAGGCGGCGGTCGCCGTCGATCCGGACGTGGTCGCCTCGTACGCCCACGACATGGCCGGGTTCTGCGAGGCCGGGTCGCCGGCCGTGGTGGTCTTCCCGGAGACCGTCGAGCAGGTCCGGCACGTGCTCCGCACGGCCACCGAGCTGCGGGTGCCGGTGGTGCCGCAGGGCGCCCGGACCGGTCTGTCCGGCGGGGCGAACGCCGTGGACGGCTGCATCGTGCTGTCGATGGTCAAGATGAACCGGATCCTGGAGATCGACCCGGTCAACCGGCTCGCCGTCGTCGAGCCGGGCGTGGTGAACGCCGAACTCTCGCGGGCCGCCGCGGGCCACGGCCTCGCCTACCCGCCTGACCCGTCCAGCTGGGAGTCCTGCACCATCGGCGGCAACATCGGCACCGGCGCGGGCGGTCTCTGCTGCGTGAAGTACGGCGTCACCGCCGAGTACGTGCTCGGCCTCGACGTGGTGCTGGCGGACGGCCGGCTGCTGAGCACCGGCCGCCGGACGGCCAAGGGCGTCGCCGGGTACGACCTGACCCGGCTGCTGGTCGGCTCCGAGGGCACCCTCGGCGTGGTGGTGCGGGCGGTGGTCGCCCTGCGGCCCGCCCCGGCCCCGCAGCTCGCCCTGGCGGCGGAGTTCCCCAGCACCGAGTCGGCGAGCGCCGCCGTGTGCGCGGTGATGGCGGAGGGCCACGTGCCCTCGCTGATGGAGCTGATGGACGCGACGACCGTCCGCGCGGTCAACGCGATGGCCCGGATGGGACTGCCGGAGTCGACCCGGGCGCTGCTGCTGGTCGCCTTCGACGGCCCGGCCAAGGAGGCCGAGCTGGCCGAGGTGGCCCGGCTGTGCCGGGAGGCCGGCGCGAGCGAGGTCGTCCCGGCCGAGGACCAGGCCGAGTCGGACATGCTGCTGGAGGCCCGCCGGCTCTCGCTGCCCGCGATGGAGCGGCTCGGCACCACGATGATCGACGACGTGGCGGTGCCGCGCTCCCGGCTGGGCGAGATGCTCGACGGCGTCGCCGCGATCGCCGAGCGCCACCGGCTGACCATCGGCGTGGTCAGCCACGCCGGGGACGGCAACACCCATCCGGTGGTCATCTTCGACTCCGCCGATCCGGACGAGACCGCCCGCGCCCGGGCCTCCTTCGACGAGATCATGGCACTCGGGCTGGACCTCGGCGGCACGGTCACCGGCGAGCACGGCATCGGCCTGCTCAAGCGGGAGTGGCTGGCCCGCGAGCTCGGTCCGGTCGGGCTGGAGCTCCAGCGGCAGATCAAGGCGGTCTTCGACCCGCTCGGCATCCTCAACCCCGGCAAGGCCCTCTGAGGACCTCGCCCGGCAGGGGCGTGCGGATGCTCCCGCGCGCCCGAGGCGGACACGGCGGGCGTGCGGCGAGCTGAGGACAACCGGCTCGACATCACGCTAAAGGGCGAAAAGGGTAGGTCGAGCTATGCCTTTGTCGACTTGTTGCGGGAGTCTTCTCTCCGGCGGGCCCCGCCGACGAACCCGGCCACGGAGGACATGCATGGGGAGCTTCACCGCGCCGCACCGGATCTGCGCACCGGGGGCCGCCGCGGACTGAACCGGTCCTCCCGGACGGCCGAGCAACACGGCCGCACCACCCGCCGGCGGGGGCGCCGAGCGGGGGAGCGGCCCACGGCGCCCGGGAGGACACCGGACACCAGGGCACGGAAAGGGTCTCCGAAGCCCGAAGGGCGGGCGGTGCCGAACCACGGCACCGCCCGCCCGTCCTGAGTTCCGCCCGTCCTCCGGGTGGACGGGCCGCCGCCGGCGCCGTGCGGTCAGCGGCGCACCGTCAGCGGCGTGCCGTCAGGGTGGCCCCCACGCTGGCCGCGACCACGCAGCCGATGCCGGCCAGCTGCACCCCGCCGAGCAGCTGCCCCAGCACGACCAGCCCGACCAGGGCGCTGACCGCCGGGTCCAGGCTCACCAGCACGCTGAACACCCGCTGCGGCATCCGCCGCAGGGCGGTCATCTCCAGCGCGTACGGCACCACCGGGAAGAGCAGCGCCACCCCGCCGACCGCGAGCAGCAGCAGGGCGGGCGAGGGCGCGGCAAAGAGCCCGTGCCAGGCCGGGGCCGCGCCGAAGGGGGCGACGGCCAGCGCGGCGACCGTGAAGGAGACGGCCAGCCCCTCGAAGCCCCTGAACACCGCACCCACCTTGTCGGTGAACAGGATGTACCCGGCGTAGCAGGCGGCCGCGCCGAAGGCGTAGCCGAGGCCGACCGGGTCGAGGGCCGCGCCGCCGGAGCCCTCGCCGAGCAGGGTGAGCAGCACCACGCCGCCGGCCGCGAGCAGCGCCCACAGCAGGTGGCTCGCCCGGCGGGACAGCGCGATGGCGACGGCCAGCGGGCCGAGGAACTCGATGGTCGAGGCGGTGCCCATCGGCAGCCGGTCGGTGGCGCCGGCGAACAGCAGGGTCATCCCGGCGGACGCCAGCCCGAGCAGGACGGCCGAGACCAGGTCGCGCCGGCTGCGGCCGCGCAGCCGCGGCCGGGTGACGGCGAGCAGGACCACCGCGGCCACGGTCAGCCGCAGGAAGGTGGCCCCGCCGACGCCCAGCACGCCGAACAGCGACTTGGAGGAGGCGATGCCGAGCTGGCAGGTGACCATGGCCGCCACACACAGCAGCGGCGCCGGGATCGATCCCAGGCGCCGCTGCGGGGTGGTGGTCCGTTCGGGACGGCCGGCCGGTGGCCGGTGCCGTTCGGTACGGGGGGTGCCCGTCCCCCCGTCCGGGGGCGCAGCGGCGGCGGGACCGCGTCGTCGCCAGCCACCGCGCTCGCCGGCGGGCTCGCCCTTGGGGGAGGGCGGCAGGGCGAAGGCGTCGGCGACGGCGTCGCCGGTGGGAGCCGTGCGGAGCGGCTCGAAGGTGTTGGCAGCGGACATGCCGCCGAGTCTGACGTAAGGACTCATCTGGCCGCAAACCCGTTACCACTATGCGGGACGGGCCCACCGGTCGGGTGAATCGGCGGTCGGGCGGCGCGCGCCTGACCCCGGAGTCCGACGATCAGTCAGTACGACTGTGGCGTGCGCTCCTTGGGAACCGCCGCGCTGGCCGCGGCCACCTCCGTCCTGCTGCTCGGCACCGCCGGCGTCCCCGCGGCCTCGGCCGCGCCCGTCCCGGCGGCCTCCGCCGCGCCGCTCCCGGCCGCGCCGCGGCTGACCCGCACCGTGCTGGCCGACCCGGCCGCCGGTCCCGCCGCCGGCGGCCGGCTGCCCGCCGGCGAGCTCTACCAGGGCCCCGGCTTCGACGCCTGCACCGCACCGCCGCTCCCCACCATGCAGACCTGGTGGGACGACTCCCCGTACGGCGCGGTCGGCATCTACGTGAGCGGCTCCCAGCGCGGCTGCACCCAGTCCCGGCTGACCGCCGACTGGGTGGCGCAGTCCCGGGAGATGGGCTGGCGCTTCGTCCCCACCCACGTCGGCCTGCAGGCGCCGTGCAGCACCAACGGCAGCAAGCCCCGGCACATCGACCCCGCGAGGGCGGTGGACCAGGGGCAGCAGGAGGCGGCCGAGGCCGTCGCGGCGATGCGCGCCCTGGGCTTCGGCGACGGCAGCCCGGTCTACCTCGACATCGAGGCGTACCCGCGCGGCGACAGCCGCTGCAGCCAGGCCGTGACCGACTTCGCCGTCGGCTGGACGCAGGCCCTGCACGCCGCGGGCCACCTCGCCGGCTTCTACTCCAGCGCCGAGTCCGGCATCGCCGACCTCGCCGCCGCGGCGCGGGCCGGCAGCTCCCCGCTGCCGGACGCCGTCTGGTACGCCCGTTGGGACGACCACGCCAACACCACCGACGGCGCGGGCGCCCTCAACCCCGAGCTGTGGACCGACCACGGCCGGATCCACCAGCACCGCGGCAACGTCCAGGAGTCCTACGGCGGCAACGCCCTCACCGTCGACCGCGACGAACTCGACTCGCTCGTCGGCTGAGGGCACCGTCCCGCCCGGCTCAGCCCCGGTACGGCGGGGTGATCCCCCAGTCCCAGTGCGGCACCGGGGCCTCGGGCAGCGGCGGCGGGTTCGGCCCGGAGTAGAGCACCGCCATCCGGGTGCCCCACTCCAGGTAGTGCGCCAGTACCGCGCGGAACTCCGGGTCGTCCGGCAGCCCCACCTCGTCCGCGGTGTCGGTGAGCAGCGCGATCCACCGGCGGCGCTGCTCCTCGGTGATGCCCCGGCCGAGGTGCCGGGAGACCATGTGCCGGTGCCCGCCGTACTCCGAGGTGTACCGCGGCGGGCCGCCGAACACCTCGCCGAGCCAGGCCGCGACGTGCTGCGCGTGGGCCGGGTCCTTCCCGGCGAAGACCGGCGCGAGCAGCCCGTCCTCGTCCACCCGCTCGTAGAAGCGGGTGAACAGCCGCTCCAGCGCGGGCGCCCCGCCCGCCCAGGCGTAGAGCGTCGGCGTCGCTCCGCCGCGCCCGGCCACCGGCGTGGCCTCCTCCACCGACAGCCCGGCCGGCTCCGCGTACGGCGCGAGCGCCGCCACCAGGGCTCCGCCCTCCGGGCTCTCCCAGAACTCGCGGCGCCCCTCCTCGGAGGTCCAGCGGATCCGCAGCCCGTACCCGTCCGGGTCGCCGGCCGAGCGTTCCAGCGCGTAGTCGACGCACCCCCCGGCGCCGCCCAGGCCCGCCACCGCCCCGCGGCAGGCGGCTTCGAACGCGGCGCGGTGCTGCGGCCCGGCGAGCCGGTACCGGATGTACTCGACGGTCATGGGACGACTGAAGCGCGGGCCGTCGGCGGGGGCAACCGCGCCGTCGCCCGGCCGGCCCCGAAGACGCTGGTCTCAACTCCGCCACGGATGCTGACACCGGGCCCCGGCCGGAGAAAGAATCGGCACGTCAGCGGCGACTACTTGCGAGTAGGCGCCCGCGAGACCCACCACCGGTCAAGGAGGACCCGCGTGTTCAGCACCATGCAGGACGTACCGCTCACCGTCGCCCGGATCCTGGCGCACGGATCGACCGTCCACGGCCGCTCCACCGTGACCACCTGGGACGGCACCGGCCCGGTGGTCCGCAGCTACGCCGAGGTCGGCGCCCGCGCCGCACAGCTCGCCCACGCCCTGCGCGACGAGCTCGGCGTCACCGGCGACCAGCGTGTGGCCACCCTGATGTGGAACAACGCGGAGCACCTGGAGACCTACCTCGCGGTGCCGTCGATGGGCGCCGTGCTGCACACCCTCAACCTGCGGCTGCCCGCCCAGCAGCTGGCCTACATCGTCAACCACGCCGCCGACCACGTGGTCGTCGTCAACGGCAGCGTGCTGCCGCTGCTCGCCGGCGTGCTCGGACAGCTCGCCGACACCCTCCGGCACATCGTGGTCAGCGGCGAGGGCGACCGCTCGCTGCTCGACGGCTTCGCCGGCACCGTCCACGAGTACGAGGACCTGATCGCCGGCCGCCCGACCGACTACCCCTGGCCCGCGCTGGACGAGCAGCGGGCCGCCGCGCTCTGCTACACCTCCGGTACCACCGGCGACCCCAAGGGCGTCGTCTACAGCCACCGCTCGGTCTACCTGCACTGCCTGCAGGTCATGGCCGCCGACAGCTTCGGCCTCACCTCCCGGGACACCGCCCTGCCGGTGGTGCCGATGTTCCACGTGAACGCCTGGGGCGTGCCGCACACCGCCTTCATGTCCGGCGCGAACCTGCTGATGCCCGACCGCCACCTCCAGCCCAAGCCGCTCGCCGAGATGATCGACCGGGTGCGGCCCACCGTCAGCGCCGCCGTCCCCACCATCTGGACGGGCCTGCTCGACGAGCTCGACGCCGGCTCCTACGACACCTCCAGCCTGCGCATGGTGGTCATCGGCGGCTCCGCCTGCCCGCCCGCCCTGATGAAGGCCTTCGAGGACCGCCACGGCATCAACGTGGTGCACGCCTGGGGCATGACCGAGACCTCCCCGCTCGGCACCTTCTCGCTGCCGCCGGGCGGCCTCACCGCCGAGGAGGAGTGGCCCTACCGGCTCACCCAGGGCCTCTTCCCGGCCTCCGTCGAGGCCCGGCTGATCGGCCCCGGCGGCGAGCGGATGCCGCACGACGGCCGCGCCGCCGGCGAACTGGAGGTCCGCGGCCCGTGGATCGCCGGCGCCTACTTCGGCGGCGCCGGCCGCGACCCGGAGCGCCCCGAGGACAAGTTCAGCGAGGACGGCTGGCTGCGCACCGGCGACGTCGGCACCATCACCGCGGACGGCTACCTCACCCTCACCGACCGGGCCAAGGACGTCATCAAGTCCGGCGGCGAGTGGATCTCCTCGGTCGAGCTGGAGAACCACCTGATGGCCCACCCGCAGGTCGCCGAGGCCGCCGTGGTCGCGGTGCCGGACGAGAAGTGGGGCGAGCGTCCGCTGGCCACCGTCGTGCTGCGCCCCGGCGCCACCGCCGACCTGCGCGAGCTGCGCGCCTTCCTGGCCGGGCGGGTCGCCTCCTGGCAGCTGCCGGAGCGCTGGTCGATCGTCGAGGCCGTCCCGAAGACCTCGGTGGGCAAGTTCGACAAGAAGGTGATCCGGGCCGACTACGCCGCCGACCGCCTCGCGGTCACGCTGCTCGGCAAGGAGTGACGGACGGGCTCCTCTCCCATCGCTGGAATACCCCTGGGGGGTATGGCGTTCCGTCCGGCGGAACCCGCGAGGGGAGAGGAGCCCGCACCATGGAGCACCACCCGCACCACCCGACCGAGCACCACACCCACCCGCACCACGAGCACCTCCCGCACCACGAGCACGAGCACGAGCACCACGCACACGGCCACGGGCAGCAGGCCGCCGGCCGCGACCCCGGCTGGTCCACCGCCGTCCGGGCCACCCTGCACTGCCTCACCGGCTGCGCCGCCGGCGAGATCCTCGGCATGGTCGTCGGCACCGCCCTCGGCCTGCACACCGGCGCCACCGTCGCGC
Source organism: Kitasatospora sp. NPDC085895 (assembly GCF_040702125.1). NCBI lineage: Bacteria > Bacillati > Actinomycetota > Actinomycetes > Kitasatosporales > Streptomycetaceae > Kitasatospora > Kitasatospora sp. NPDC085895. Next base: position 10,827 of record NZ_JBFBJY010000042.1, read on the forward strand.
TCTCGGTCGCGCTGGCCTTCGTCCTCGGCTACGCCCTCACCATGCACGGGGTGCGGCGGGCCGGCCTGCCGCTCGGTGCGGCCCTGAAGGTCGCCCTCGCCGCCGACACCGTGTCGATCCTGGTCATGGAGCTGATCGACAACACCGTCATGGTCGCGGTGCCCGGCGCCATGGACGCCGGACTCGGCAGGCCGCTGTTCTGGGCCTCCCTGCTGTTCTCCCTGACGGTCGCCTTCGCCCTCACCGTGCCGGTCAACCGGTGGCTGATCTCCCGCGGGCGCGGCCACGCCGCGGCCCACGCCCACCACTGAGCGGGCGTCAGCCGCCGGCGACCGTACCGGCCTCGGAGAGCGAGCCGATCCGGCCGAGCAGGTCGACGATCCTGGACTGCACGTCCTCGGTCGTCGACCGCTCGGCGAGGAACAGCACGGCCTCGCCCGTCCGCAGCCGCGGCAGGGCCTCCCGGTCCAGGCCGTCCGAGGTGTAGACGACCAGCGGGGTGCGGTGCAGCCGGTCGTTGGCGCGCAGCCAGTCCAGCAGGCCCAGCTGGCGGCGCTCGATCCGCTGCAGGTCCATCACCACCAGGTTCGGCTGGACGCTGCTGGCCCGGGCCACCGCCTCGTTCTCGTCCGGGGCGTGCTCGACGTGCATGCCGCGCCGCTCCAGGCTGGCGATCATCGCCCCGGCGACGTCCGGGTCGGACTCCACCAGCAGCACCCGCGGGGCGTGGTTCTCGCTGTCCCGCGGGGCCAGCGCCCGCAGCAGCACCGCCGGGTCGGCGCCGTACGCCGCGTCCCGGGCCGACAGCCCGATCCCGGCGGTGACCAGCACCGGAACCCGCCGGTTCAGCGCGGCGGTGCGCAGCGACTCCAGCGCCGTCCGGGTGATCGGCCCGGTCAGCGGGTCGACGAACAGCGCGGCCGGGAAGCCCGCCACCTGCGCGTCGACCTCCTCCCGGGAGCGCACGATCACCGGCCGGTAGCCGCGGTCCTGCAGCGCCTGCTTGGTGGAGGCGTCCGGCTCGGGCCACACCAGCAGCCGCCGCGGGCCGCCGTCGATCGCCGGCACCAGCACGGTCGGCTCGTCGGCGGGGACGGGCGCCACCCCGGCCGGGGCCAGCTCGGACAGCGGCCGAGGAGGCGTCCGCGGCTCCAGCGCGGCCGGCTCCGCGGGCCGGGTCGACGCGGGCAGCGCCGGCAGCTCGGGGGCACCGGACCGGCTGCCGTTCACGGCGGCCTCCGGCTGCGGGAAGGCACTGGGGAAGGCCGCGGCGAAGGCGCTCTGCAGCGGCCGAGGCGGGCTCAGCTCGCCCAGGCCGGTGCCGACCGGCTGCGGCTGCGCCGGGACGGGGACGGCGGGCTCGGGCACGGCAGGGCGCGCCGGTTCGAGCTCCGCACCCGTGGCCGGTGCGGCGGCGGCCGGCGCCGGCAGGGCGTCCGCGGACTGCTGCTGCGGGGCGGCGTCGGCCGCGGCCGGCTCCGGCTCGGCGGGCACCGCGAGTCGCCGGCGGCGGCCGGTCGGCGGCACGGGCGGCGCGGCCTGGACGGGCGGGCCGGCAGGCAGGGCGTTCTCCAGACCCGGGTAGACCGGCATGCCGGGCTCCGGCACCCCGGGCAGGGCGATCGCACCGGCCGGGGTCTCGTCGGCCGCGGCCCGGCGCCGCCGCCGGGACGGCCGGGACTCCTCGGCGGGCGCGGCCTCCGACGAGCCGTCAGCCGCCGGGCGGGCGGCCGCGTCCACCGGCACGCCGGCCGGCGGGGTGTCGCCCTCGCCGACCCGGTCGGGACGCTCCGGAGCCTGCTCGGCCGGGGCGACCGCCATCGGCCCGAGCGGGACGGGCCCGCTGCGGTCGTGGTCGGCGGGCTCCTGCGAGCCGCGCCCGACCGGCCCGGCCTGGCCGTTCTCCCGCCGCTCGGCCGGCCGCACCTCGGGGAGGTCCGGCAGCATCGCGGTGTCGGTCTCCTTGGGCACGCTCGGCCGTCCGGCCGCCGCCCGGGTCGCCGCCGGGTCGAGCGGCAGCTCGACCACGTACGTCGTCCCCGCGCCGGCGGGCAGCTCGTGCCGCTGCAGGACGCCGCCGTGCCGCTCGACCGTGCCGCGGGCGATCGGCAGGTGGACGGGGCTGGACTGCCGGGCCGGCCCGCGGACCTCGATCCGGGCGACCTCGCCGCGCTGCGCGGCCGCGACCACCACCATCGGTGCCTCCCCGCCGACCGGCGGCAGGGCGGGCACGCCGAGGGTGGGCGACGCGCCCGTCCCGGGCGCGTCCAGCGACGGCGTGATGCCGCTGACGTCGGCCACCAGGTGGGCGAGGGCGCGGGCCAGCCGCTCCCGGTCGGCGGTCACGTCGACGGCGGCCGCGTGCACCGAGTAGCGCACCCGCCCGGGGCCGACCAGCTCGCCGGCGTGCTCCACGGCGCGCTGGACGACCGCGTCCAGCCCGACCGGCTTGCGCTTGAGCTGCTTGCGCCCGCTCTCCGCGTCGGCCTCGAAGGCCTGGTGGGCGAGCACGCCCTCGATCAGGGTGCCGAACCGGCGGCACTCGTCGGCGAGCCGGCGCAGCGTCCAGTTGGCCTCCGGCCACAGCTGCCCGGCCGGGTCCGCGGCGAGCGCGTCGATCCGGCGGTGCAGCGCGGTGAGCGCGTCGCCGAGCTCTGTCTCCAGGACGGCGGTGAGGTGCTCGTTGCGGGCGACGAGCGCGAGCTCCTTCGTCCGGTCGGTGAACGTCATCACCGCGCCGACCAGCTGCTCGCCGTCCCGGACGGGGGCGGTGGTGAGGTCGACGGTGACCGGGCTGCCGTCCTTGCGCCACAGCACGGCGCCGCGCACCCGGTGCTTGCGCCCGGACAGCAGGGTGTCCATCAGGGCGGAGCCCTCCTGGGCGAGCGGGGTGCCGTCCGCCTGGGAGTGCTGGACCAGCGGGTGCAGCTCACGGCCGCCCAGCTCGCTGGCCCGGTAGTCGAGTATGTGCGCCGCCGCCGGGTTGACCAGCACCACCCGGCCGTCGAGGTCGACGCCGAGCACGCCCTCCGCGGCCGCCCGCAGGATCATCTCGGTCTGCTTGTGCTGCCGCCGCAGCTCCGCCTCCACGCCGAGGCGCCCGGACAGGTCGCGGACGAGCAGCAGCAGCAGGTCCTGCCCCGAGCCCTCGCGGTACGGGTCGTAGGGGACGTAGCCGCGGCCCTCGGCGGCGGCGCCGTCGTCGGTGAAGTCGTTGCCGGACACCTCGACCGGGAAGGTCCCGCCGTCGGTGCGCCGGGCGGTCATCCGGACGGGCCTGTCCAGGCCCTCCGCCTCGGTGGTGGCCGGGCGCATCGAACCGGGGATCCGGCTGGGGTCGAACTCCGGCAGGAGGTCGAGCACGCCCCGCCCGACCAGGGAGGTGCCGGGGGCCTGCAGCGCCTCCACTGCGGCCTTGTTCGCGTCCACCACGGTGCCGTTGCTGTTCACCAGCAGCAGCGCGTCGGGCAGTGCGTCGAGTATCGCGGCGAGGCGAGCAGCGCCTCGGGTCGGCCTGCTGCTCACGTCGACAGGTCTCCTCACGGCTTGGGCCACGTCGGCGGGGCTCGCCGGCTGGTTGTCACGGCGGGCGCTCGCGGCTCGCGCTCTCCTCGGGCCCCGGCAGTATCTCATTGTTCTTTGCGCTGTGGACGACCCGCCTAGTAACGTTGTCGGTGGTTGGTGTCGGGCCCGTGGGCTGTGGCATCATCACTTGCGCACGGAGTGCGTCCGGGGTTCCGGTCGCGGTCCGGGTGGAGGAGGCTTCGCCTAGTCCGGTCTATGGCGCCGCACTGCTAATGCGGTTTGGGCCTTAAAGCCCATCGAGGGTTCAAATCCCTCAGCCTCCGCCTCGTGAGAGCCCCGTCGGCAACAGCCGGCGGGGCTCTCCGCTTGTCCGGGGACTGTCCCGGGTCGCCCCGGGGCCGGGCCGGGGGGCGACCCCGGGGCCGTCCGCGGCCGGTTCCGGAAGGGCCCGGGGAGGCGCCGCGGGCGCCCGGGATCAATCGATTTCACCCCGGGTCGACGGTCATGTAATGTTGTCCCCGCACCGCCCCGGAGGCCAGCCGCCAGGGCGAGCGCTCATAGCTCAACGGATAGAGCACTTGACTACGGATCAAGAGGTTGCAGGTTCGAATCCTGCTGAGCGCACCACAACTCGCCGCAGCGGTCCTCCAGGGGATCGCCCAGGCGCTCATAGCTCAACGGATAGAGCACTTGACTACGGATCAAGAGGTTGCAGGTTCGAATCCTGCTGAGCGCACCACCCGAAGGCCCCGGACTCCGTCCGGGGCCTTCGTCGTTGCCGTCACCGCCCGGCCGGGGCGGCTCAGGCCAGTTCGGTGCGGTTGATCCAGGCGACGTCCCGCGGCTGCAGGAAGCGTTCCGCCGCCGTCGCCGGCCGGCTGCGGTCCAGGGTCCGCGGCACCGGGTCGTGGCGGACGAGCGAGGGGTCCGCGCCCAGGGCGGCCAGCCGGGCGGCCACCGCGGGTGCCAGGTCGGGCGGGCCGCTCAGCAGCACGTCCCGGCCCGCGCAGTCGCCGAGCCGGCCGAGGCCCGCGTGCAGCAGCGCCACCGCCTCGGCGCGGCCGGCCCCGTCCGCGGGGGCGGCGAGCACCACCTCCAGCCGGGCGTACCGCTCGACCAGGGCGCGCACCGCGTCGAGGTCGTAGTGGTCGGCGTCGCTCCGGGCGCCGAGCAGGACGGTGACCGGCCGGGTGCCCGCCCGGGCGAGCTCCTCGACCACCGACTTGACCTGGGCCCAGCCGGTGCCGCCCGCGACGGCCAGCAGCGGGCGCCGGGACGCCGGGTCGAGCACCGCGGTGCCGAGCGGCGGCCCGAGCCGCAGCCGCTCGCCCGGCCGCACCGCGTCGACCAGGACGGGGGAGAGCAGACCGTCCGGCACCCGGCGGACGTGCACGTCGAGGGTGCCGTCGGGCCGCGGCGCGCAGCCGATCGAGAACGGGCGCCAGACCTGCGGCACCCGCGGGGAGCAGAGGGTGAGGTACTGGCCGGGGGTGAACGGGTAGGGCCGGTCGGGTGCGAGGGTGAGCACCGTCACGTCCGGGGCGGCGGGGCGGCGCCGCACCACCTCGGCCTGCCAGCAGGCCGGCGTCCCGGCGGGGACGGCCGCGGCGGCGTCGACCATCGCCCGGGAGATCACCGTCCACGCCTCGGTCCAGGCCTTCTCCTGCTCCTCGCTCCAGGCGTTCCCGGCGAACCGCCGCAGGGTGGCGAGCAGGCTGGCCCCCACGGCCGGGTAGTGCTCGGGCCGGGCGCCGAACTTGCGGTGGTCGCGGCCGAGGGCGGCGAGGTAGCCGGCGAGCCGCTCGGGGTCGTCCAGCCGCTGGACCAGGTGGGTGATCGCGGCGAGCAGCCGGTCGCGCTGCTCCTCCATCCGCTCGGGGAACATCGCGCGGACGCCGGGGTTGTGGGCGAACAGGTGGGCGTAGAAGTAGGCGGTCAGCTGGTCGGCGCGGCGTTCGACCACCGCGAGGCCGGCCCGCAGGACCGCGGGGTCGAAGGCCACCGGAGCGTCCTCACCCGTCCGCCCCGGCCGGACCCGCGGCCACCAGTGCCCGGCCCATGGTGTCCGCGACCACGCCGTAGACCGCCGCCCAGGCCGCCTCCGCCTGCGGCGACCAGGCGTCGCCGGCGAAGTGCCGCAGGGTGGCGAGCAGGCTGACGCCCACCGCCGGGAAGTGCTCCGGCAGGGCGCCGTAGCCGGCGTGCCGGCGGCCGAGGTCGGTGAGGACGCCGACCAGGGCGTCGGTGTCCTCCAGGTGCTCGACCAGGGCGCCGAGGGCGGCGAACAGCCGGTCCTGCTGGTCGTCCAGGTGCTCGGCGAACAGCGCCCGGACCTCCGGGTGGTGTTCGAACAGGTGCTGGTAGAACCAGGCCGTCACCTCGGTCCCGTGGGGCTCGACGGCGGCGAAACTGCTCTTCACGAGTATGGGGTCGATGCTCACGTGCGCCGACTCTACTGACGGCCCGTCATGTCGAACAGGGTGCCTCGGAAGGTGATCGGAAAGGCCGAGGAAACCGGACCGCGATCCGGCCGCCGTGGCGGAAAACCGCCCGTCCGGCCGGTGCCGGCGGGGGCCGCGGGGGAGCGGCGACCAATCGGGTGCACCTCGGGACGCGCTCACGGGTGTCGGATCTTGACGGGCCGTCGGACGTGCTTCGCTTTTGTCGGATGTTATGGCCGCGTCATCTCCGGCTGCGGCCCGGCCACGGCAGCGAAGGAGCGCCGGATGAACCGACGGTTGTGCCCGACGTCCCCCGCCCGCCGGGCCCTGGCGGCCGCGGCGGCCACCGGACTGCTGCTGCCCGCCGCACTCGCCTCCCCGGCCCCGGCCCAGCAGAGCCCCGCCGCCTGGAACCAGGACCGCACCGCGGCGCTGCCCTCCGGCCTCACCGTCCGGCTGGACTTCTCCCCCCTCCCCGGCATCACCGCCACCGCGGCCCCCGGAACCCTCGCCGGCCCGGCCGGGAACGCCGCGGTGTACGCGGACGGGATGCACCCCGGCGACCCCGCCGAGACCGTCGACATCGACGCCGACCGCACCGCCGCGGACGGTTCCTGGCGCACCCTCGGCACGCTGCGGATCGCCTTCTCCCGGCCGATGCGCAACCCCCGGCTGCACGTGGGCGGCCTCGCCGCCCGGGCCACCGCGGCCACGGGCACCACCGCGACCGCCGTCCGGCTCACCGCCACCGGCGGCACCCCCGCCACCCCCACCCTGGCCGGCCGCACCCCCTGGGCGGGCTGGACGGCGGCGGGCGACGAACTCGCCCCGCCCGCCGACGGGCAGGCCGACACCGCCGCAGACGGCGCCGGCACCCTCGAACTGACCGGCACCGTCGGCACCGCCACCCTCCGCCTGGAACGGCGGACCACCGCCCGGGACGGCTCCACCACCCCGCCGCCCGCGCTGCACACCTCCTGGTCGGTGACCCTCGACGAGTCGCTCGGCACCGCGCCCCAGGGCTACGGCAATGCCTCCCACCTGCTCTCCGACCTCTGGCTCGGCCGGGACGCGACCGACGACCGGCACCGCGAGCGCTCCGCCGCGGCGACCGCCGCCCGGCCGCTGGTGCCCGCCCCGGACGGCACGGGGCCGGGCGCGGCACCGGGGGCCGCGGTGTCGGTGGACGGCACACCCGGGGCGGTGGAGGAGCCGGCGGCACCCACCCGCCCCCTGGTGGAACTCCTCCCCTCCGGGCCGCGCAGCCTCTGGGCCAGCCCCGTCCCGCCGCGCACCGGCCCGGGCCGGGGCGAGTACCCGGGCGCCGACCCGACCCTCGCCTTCCCGGCCGAGGCCGCGACCGGCGACTACTACCGGGTCGACGTGCCCGTCGCACCCGGCGCAGGTCCGGCCGTCCTGGCCGGCTGGGTCGACTTCGACCGCAACGGCCGCTTCGACCCCCTGGAGCGGGTGCAGGCGGAGGTCCCGCAGGGCGCCACCACCGCCCGCCTGGAGTGGGCGGTCACCGGCAAGCTGGTCGCCGGGGAGACCTGGGCCCGGCTGCGGATCGCCCGGGACGCCTCACAACTCGTCACCGCCGGCGGCTTCGCCGACTCCGGACAGGTCGTCGACCAGCGCATCCGGCTCGCCGCAGGCTCCGCCCGCCCCGAGCTCTCCGCGCCGGTCGACGGCACCGTCACCGCCGAGGTCCGGCCCCAGGTGGCCGGCACCGCCCCCGCCGGGGCGAGCGTGGCCGTCGCCGAGGGCGACCGCACCCTCTGCACGGCCGCGACCGCCCAGGACGGCGGCTGGAACTGCCGCCCCGGACAGGCGCTGACCGACGGCGAGCACACGCTGACCGCGGTGGCGACCACGCGCGCCGGCGCCGCGCTCGGCAGCGAAGCCGTCCGGCTGACCGTCAAGACCGCTCCGCCGACGGCCCCCGCGCTCACGCTGCCCGCATTCACCAACGACCCCGGCCTGCTCGTCACCGGCACCGGCGAGCCCGGCAGCACCGTCTCGGTCACCGAGGTCGGAAGGGCCCCGCGGGCCACGGGCGAACTCTGCAGCACCGGCGTCGGGCCGGACGGCGCCTGGTCCTGCCTGCCGGTGGAGAACCTCGACGACGGCGTCCACCGGCTGACCGGAACCGCGGCCGACGCGGCGGGGAACACCGCCCGCGGCACCGAGACGGCGCTCACCGTGGACACCGTCGCACCCGCCCGCCCCCTCCTGGAGGCGCCGAAGGCCGGCGCCGCCGTCGGGTCCCGCCCGCGGTTCGCCGGGCGGGCGGAGGCCGCGGCCACCGTCACCGTCACCGCCGGCCCGAAGGCGGGCGGCGGCGAGCGGATCGCGCTGTGCAGCGGGGTCGCCGGTGCGGACGGCGCCTGGTCCTGCACCGCCGGGCGTGCGGCGCCGGACGGCGAACGGGCACTGGTCGCCACCGCCACCGACCGTGCGGGGAACAGCACCGCCGGCGAGCCGGTGACCGTGCAGGTCGCGGCGGAGCCCGCAGCGTCGCCCGGGGCCGCCGACCCGTCCGTACCGCCGTCGCCCGGCGCCGCGTCCCCGCAGCCGGGGAACCCGCCGGCCGTTTCGCCGCCCGCGGCCGGCGCCCTGGCCGGTGACCCGCCCGTGGCCGAGGCGGGTACCCCGGCCGCTTCGCCGCCCGCGGCCGACCCGGGGGCGCCCTCCGCTAGTGCCGGGGCGGACCCGTCCGGCCGGGTCCGTGCGGTGCCGCCGCAGGCCGGGCACCGTCCGGCCGGGGGGCCGGTGTCCGCCCCGGGCCGGGCCCTCGCCGCCCACGGCGGCCTGCTCGCGGGCCTGGCCGGCCTGGCGTGCCTGGCGGCCGCCGGACTGCTGCTGCGGCGGGTGTTCGCCCGCGGTCCGGGCAGTCGCCGCAAGGGCTGATGCATCGTCAGTTCGTCGCGTCAGGCGGGGATTCGACACGCCCAATGCGCCCGAAATATCTCATTTGATGACTTGTCGACCTAGCCTGGAATCCGGTGCGGGCCGCCCTCGCCCGATCCGGCCGCCCCGCCTTGCCGCACCCGAACCCGAGGACCGTGCATGGACGTCACCCGCGACTCATCGCCACGACCCGCCCCCCGGCCCGCCGGCCCGCTCGGCCCGCCCGACCCGGCGGCGGGCGGCCCCGGAGCCGGAACGGCCGGATACACCGCCGCCACCGGCAAGGCCCAGCCCGTCCGCGCCGACAGCGGCGGCCTCACCGCCCCGGGCCCCGGCAGGACCTCCCGGGCCGCGGCGCCGGAGGACCCGCCCACCCGCCAGCTGACCCCCGTCCGCGCCGACCCGGACACCGAGACCCCCGCGACCCGCCGGCCGCCCCGCGTCGACCAGGCGCTACGCGAACGGCACGCCTTCGCGCTGCCCGGCTGGCTGGCGCTGCTGCTCCTGCTGCTGGGCACCACCGGACTGCTGGTGATCCTCGTCCGCGCCGGCGTGCTGCCCGAGTTCGAGGCGCTGCCGGACATCCGGACCGGGACCGTGCGCCGCGGCGGGCCCACCGGGCTGAGCGGCGCGGAGATCGCCGCCGTCGCCGCCGTCGGCCTGCTGCTGGTGGCCGTACTGGCCGGGCTGCTCTCCAACCCCGGCGGCGAGGCCAGGGTGCTCACCCGCTGGGGTCGCTACCGCGGCACCGTCCGCCGGGCCGGCCTGCTGTGGGTCAACCCGCTGGTCCGCCGCCGCCGCGTCGACGTACGGCTGCGCCACTGGCGCAGCGACCCGGTGACGGTCACCGACCGCACCGGCACCCCGATCGTCGTCCGGCTGCTGGTCGTCTGGCGGGTCCGGGACACCGCCCGGGCGGTGCTGTCGGTGGCCGCGCACGAGGCGTACCTGCGCGAACAGATCCACGCCGTGCTCAGCCGCACCGCCAGCCGGCTGCCCTGCGACTCCAACGCCGGCCCCGGCCCCGCGCTCCGGGACGGCCAGTGGTTCGCCGACGAGCTCAGCCGCGCCCTCGCAGCCGAGGCCCACCCGGCCGGCCTGGAGGTGTACTCGGTCCAGCCGATCGCCCTCGACTACGCACCCGAGGTCGCCGAGTCGATGCGCCGCCGCCGCCTCGCCGACCTGGACGCGGGACTGCGGACCGTCCTGGTCGACGACGCCGTCGAGGCGGCCGCGCTCGCCGTCCGCCGCCTCGAACGCGCCACCGCCCACCAGCTCGACGAGGCCGCCCGCAGCGCCCTGATGGAACAACTGCTGGTGGCCTTCGTCGCCCCGGCCGGGGTCAGCGCCCCGGTGCCCGCGCCGGCCGTCCGGCCGGCCCGCAAGGAGCCCGCCGGACGCAAGGAGGGGCGGCCGGCGTGACCGCGCCCGCCGGTCGCTGCCCACCCGCTCCGCCCGAACGCGTTGCCCGACCGCCCCGCCCGCCCGGGGCAGCCGCCCGTCCACAGCCCGTGGACGGGCGGTTGCCGTCCGGGGACGCGCCCTCAGGCGGAGGCCGCGTCCAGCAGGGCGAGCTCCTCCTCCGCCAGCCGCAGGTCGATCGCGGCCAGCAGCGGCGGCAGCTGCTCGGCGGTGCGTGCGGACGCGATCGGCGAGGCAACCGTCGGCCGGGCGGCCAGCCAGGCCAGCGCCACCGTGGCGGGCTCCACCCCGCGGGCGGCGGCCACCTTGTCCAGCGCCTCCAGCACCAGCGGACCCCGCGGCTCCGCCAGGTACCGGGCCGCCCCCTGTGCGCGGGCGCTCGGCACCTCGCCGCCGCCCGGGCGGTACTTGCCGGTCAGGAACCCGGAGGCCAGCGCGTAGTACGGCACGGCGGACAGCCCGTTCGCCGCCACCACGCCCGCCAGGGGGCCCTCGTAGGTCCCGCGGGAGACCAGGTTGTAGTGCGGCTGCACCGCCACGTACCGGGCCAGGCCCTCGCGGTCGGAGAAGGCCAGCGACTCGGCGAGCCGGTCGGCGCCGATGTTCGAGGCGGCGATCTCGCGGACCTTGCCCTCCCGCACCAGCTCGTCCAGCGCCGTGACGATCTCCTCCACCGGCGTCGCCGGGTCGTCCCGGTGGGTGTAGAAGAGGTCGATCCGCTCGATGCCCAGCCGGACGAGCGACTCCTCGGCGCCCCGCTTGATGTTCGACGCCCGCAGACCGGGCGCGTCCGGGTGCATGCCGACCTTGGTGGCGATCACGACCCCGTCGCGGTTGCCGCGGCTGCGCAGCCAGGTGCCGATCACGGTCTCGGACTCGCCGCCGGTGTTGCCGGGCACCCAGGACGAGTACATGTCGGCGGTGTCGACGAAGTTGCCGCCGGCCGCCGCGTAGGCGTCGAGGACGGCGAAGGACTGGGCCTCGTCCGCCGTCCAGCCGAAGACGTTGCCGCCGAGGCAGAGCGGCGAGACGGCCAGGTCGGAGGTGCCGAGGGTCACCCGGCGGGCGTCGGTGCGGTAGTCGGTCATGCCGCGAGTCAACCCGATCCGCGGGCGGGCTGTTCCGGAGCCCGGCCGGAGTTCACGGTCCTGTCGCACGGGCGTAGCACGTGCAGGTGGGGGGAGCGTGTGGAGATCACCCCACCGTGGGGTCCGGGGTGTTCCGCGGGCGGCCTCGTTGGCTAGAGTCCTCGCCATGGCTGACAACGACTACGACCCCGCCGGCAGCACCCAGATGTTCCGGGCGTTCGTCGACGAGACCCCGGCCCCGCAGGCCCCCGGCTCCGTCAACACCTACGGCAGCAGCTCCTCCGGCCGGGGCGGTGTGATCGCCGCCGTGGTGGTGGTCGCCCTCCTCGTCGTCGGCGGCGTGGTCTGGCTCGCCGTCAAGTAGCCGGCGTCGAGCAGGCGGCCCGGAGCGCGGGCCCCGGGGTGCGGCGCGGTCCCTACACTGATCGGGCCCGCGCCCGCCGTCCCCCGCGCACCAGGAGGCCTTCCGTGACCCAGCCCACCGAGACCGCGCGCAGTCTGGGCCTCAGAGGTGCCGTGAACGCCCGTGACCTGGGCGGCTACCGGACGGCCGACGGCCGGGTGCTCAAGCCGGGCACCGCCCTGCGCGCGGACGCGCTCAACCGGCTCGGCGAGGACGACCTCGTCCTGCTCGCCGACCACGGGCTGCGCCAGATCGTCGACCTGCGCAGCCTCGACGAGGTCCGCGAGGCCGGCCCGGACATCGTCCGCGGGCTGCCCACCGCGGAGATCGCCGCCGCGGAGCTCTCCGCCACCCCGGTGACCGTCGAGCGGACCACCGACGACGGCATCACCCTGCACCACCTGCCGGTCTTCGCCCGCGAGTTCGACATCTACGTCGCGCTGCGCAACGCGCTCGCCGACCGCGACGCCGACAAGCAGCGCGCCCTGCTCGGCGACGGCCGGGCCGAGGGCATGATGATCGGCCTCTACCGCTGGTTCGTCACCGACGCCGTCGCCCGCGAGCGCTTCGCCACGGTGGTCCGGTTGCTCGCCGAGCCCGGCGGCACCCCTCTGCTCTTCCACTGCTCGGCCGGCAAGGACCGCACCGGCTGGGCGGCCGCCCTGGTGCTGACCGCCCTCGGCGTCGACCGCGACACCGTCTACGCGGACTACCTGCTCACCAACGAGCGCTCCGCCGCCATCATCGAGCACGTGGTGGACAGCTTCGGCACCCGCGGTCTGATGAAGGAGCCCGCGCTGCTGCTGCCGATCTTCCGCGCGGACCGGAACTACCTCGACGCCGCGTTCGAGGAGGTCGCCGCGGGTTGGCCGACCTTCGAGGACTTCTGGCGCGACGGCCTCGGCCTGGACGGCGCCGTACTGGACGGGCTGCGCGCCAACCTGCTCGCCTGACCCGCCCCGGCGCCGCCCGGACCGTCCGCCGCCCCCGGTCGCCCCGGGCCTCCCGTCAGACCTCCGTCAGCCCTCCGCGGTCAGTCCGGCCCGGAGCTGGGCGAGGGTCTTGGTGAGCAGCCGGGAGACGTGCATCTGGGAGATCCCGATCTCCTCGCCGATCTGCGACTGCGTCAGGTTGCCGAAGAAGCGCAGCATGATGATCCGCCGCTCGCGCGGCGGCAGCTTGGCCAGCAGCGGCTTCAGCGACTCGCGGTACTCCACGCCCTCCAGCGCCAGGTCGTCGTAGCCGAGCCGGTCGGCCAGCGGGCCCTCGCCGTCCTCCTCGCTGGGCGCGGAGTCGAGCGAGGAGGCGGTGTACGCGTTGCCGACGGCGAGGCCCTCGACGACGTCCTCCTCACTGACGCCGAGGCAGACCGCCAGCTCGGCGACGGTGGGGGAGCGGTCGAGCTTCTGCGAGAGCTCGTCGCCCGCCTTGGTGAGGGCCAGCCGCAGCTCCTGCAGGCGCCGGGGCACCCGCACCGACCAGCTGGTGTCCCGGAAGAAGCGCTTGATCTCGCCGACCACCGTCGGCATCGCGAAGGTCGGGAACTCCACCCCGCGGTCCGGGTCGAAGCGGTCGATCGCCTTGATCAGGCCGATCGTGCCGACCTGGACGATGTCCTCCATCGGCTCGTTGCGGCTGCGGAACCGTGCCGAGGCGTAGCGCACCAGCGGCAGGTTGAGCTCGATCAGGGTGTCGCGGACGTAGGTGTGCTCCGCGCCGCCCGGCTCCAGCGCCGCCAGCCGGCGGAAGAGCGAGCGCGAAAGCGTCCGGGTGTCCAGCGGGCGCTCGCCGACCACCGGGTCGGCCGTCCGCACGGGCCCGGCCGCCCCGGCGGCCTCCGTCGTGCGGGTGGCACCGAGGGCCGCTGCGGCGGCCCCGGGCGGCGGTGCGCCGACCGGCTCCTGCTCCCCGGCCTGCTGCTGCGGGAACGCCCGCAGCACGGCCCGCACCCCGGCCGCCCGCTCCCCAGGGCTCTCCTCGACGACCGCACCGACCGGTTCTCCGGACACGCGCCCCACCCCCTCGTGACTGACTGTTCAACGGGCACCAGCACAGCGTGGTTCCCGCATCGGACCCTCCCTCCACCCCCCATACCGGCCCACCGGCCCCGGCAAACCCGGCCGTCGCGAGATGTCACACGGCGGTAACGCGGCGCGATCTTCCGGCGGGCTCACTCCTCCCAGGAGTTGCCGGTCCGCAGCCGGGTGAGGATGCGCGACAGCAGCCGGGAGACGTGCATCTGGGACATCCCCAGCTCGGTGGAGATCTGCGACTGCGTCAGGTTGGCGAAGAAGCGCAGCATGATGATCCGGCGCTCCCGCTCGGGCAGCTGCACCAGCAGGTGGCGGACCATGTCCCGGTGCTCGACGTCGGCGAGCGCGGAGTCCTCGTAGCCGAGCCGGTCCAGCAGGGCGAGCCCGCCCTCGTGCTCCTGCGCCGCCTCCAGCGAGGCGGCGTTGTACGCCCGGCCGGCGTCCAGGCAGGCCCGGACGTCCTCTTCGGGGATGCGCAGGCAGGCGGCGATCTCCGGCACCTTGGGCGCCCGCCCGTGGGTGACGGTCAGCTCCTCCATCGCGCCGCTGACCTGCACCCACAGCTCCTGGAGCCGGCGCGGCACGTGCATGGTGCGGACGTTGTCCCGGAAGTAGCGCTTGATCTCGCCGAGGATGGTCGGCAGCGCGTACGTCGGGAACTGCACGCCGCGGCTCGGGTCGAAGCGGTCGATGGCGTTGATCAGGCCGATCGTGCCGACCTGGACGATGTCCTCCATCGGCTCGCTGCGGCTGCGGAAGCGGGTGGCCGCGTACCGGACCAGCGGGATGTTGATCTCGATCAGGGCGGCCCGGACGCGTTCGCGTTCCGGGGCGCCCGGGGGCAGTTCGGCGAGCCGCTCGAAGAGGACCCGGGTGAGCGTGCGGACGTCCACCGGGGTGCGGGTGCCGCTCTGGCGGTCCCTCAGCCCGGCGGCCTTCAGCTCCGCGACGAGACTGTCCGCGGGCGGCGGGGCGGACTGCTCCCCGTCGGTGCCCCGCGCGCTGTCCTGTGTCCGCACGGACACGTCACCCCTCCCAGAGTCGACATCTGCGATCCGGCCGCCGCCTGGGCGGCCCGGCCGTGCTCACCACCTCGCCAGATCAGGCAAAACCGGTCATAGCATCACAAGTCGTCCACATCGGCGGCAAGCACCGCTCGTAGGCGTGTTGGCTGACAGTGCGCCGTCGGCCGATGTGTGCTGCGGCCCCCCGCCCGGGGTCGGGGCGGAGGGCCGAGTGGTGGTGCGTGTGCGATGCGACTGTGCGGGGATCAGACCTCGACGTCGGCGATCACCCAGGTGGCGAACTCCCGCCACTGACCCGCGGCGGCCTGGTGGGCCGGGTGGGTCAGGTAGGCCTGCAGCGCGTCCCGGTCCTCGACCAGGCTGTTGATCGCGTAGTCGTAGGCGATGTCGCGCACGGTGGTGTTCCAGCCGCACTCCCACTCGCGCAGCTCGGGGATCTGCGGGCCGAGCTCCTCGAACGCCTTCGCGCCGGCGATCGCCCGCTCGTCGTCCTTCAGGACGCCGTCGTTGAGCTTGAACAGGACCAGGTGCCGGATCACGATGCCGCTCCTAGCTGGAAGGGTGGACGAACCCCGCCACGGTAGCCGCTGACCGGCCGGGCTCAGTTCACCAGGCCGGTCATGAAGGTCCCGACCGCCTTCGCGGCGTCCGAGATCCCCACGAAGCCGGACTGCACCAGCTCCGCCGCCCGGGTGGGCGACGTGATGATCGTGTAGATCACGAAGATGAGCAGGAGATACATGCCGATCTTCTTCGCCTGAGCCATCGAACGGGCCTGCCTCCCTGCCGCGGGGCCGCCGTCGCTCTCCCCGGGCGCCCTCCTGCTGCTGCGCAGCTTATCCACCGGACGGCCCATCGGGTGAGAGCGGCGTTCACTCCCCGGGACGAAGGTCCCCGCGGGTGGGGGCTTTGTACGGGTGCCCGCCCGCGGGCGGTGGCGCACGATGGAGGAGTGCCGCGGGATCTGGCAGGAATCCCCGGTGCAGGGAACCGGGACTCCCCGCTGTGGGACCGCGCGCCGCAGCTTCCCCCTGATGCGGCGCCGGTGGTGGGAGTCCCGACGGGGGCGCGGTCCGGTTCCCCCCCTGGGCCGCGCCCCCTCCGGCACCCCGAACGCACCCCCCGAACGCCACCCGGCCCCGAGCCCGGTGGCGTTCCTGCTCCCCTGACGTCCCGCCAACGGCCCCCGGCCGCCCACGCGTTCACCCGCGTGTCCCGGAGACACGTCGAAGGGCCCCGACCGGTTCGGTCGGGGCCCTTCGTGAAGCGGTAGCGGTGGGATTCGAACCCACGGTGGAGTTGCCCCCACACACGCTTTCGAGGTCTGAGATCCCCTGTTCAGGGACGGTCGTGGACGTTCCGGCCGCAGGTAGTAGGAGTGCGCCGAGCGCTGGTGTACCCCGCTGAACAGTGACGAATGAGACCGCAACTGAGACCGCCCGACGGGTGCGGACCTGGTTTTGGTAAGGCGTAGGCACCGGGCCACCGAGCAGCCCGCCGTGAGACCATTTCCTGGTCAACCAGGCAGTGCGCAGTCAGGATAGCTGAATGCAACAGTGTTCAATAGACATCTGAACACAGACTGGACACAAGTCTGTCGAACTCGACCACGAAGCGGCGACAAATCCTGATGCATCTTTCAACGGATAGTTCACCGAGGACTAGTCGAGTCGAGTGGGTATCGATATCCAGAACAGATTTCATGCGCTTCCTGAGCGCTAGTGCCTTCGTGAAGTTATTGGTTTGCTGCTTTGTGAGATAGCCAGACCCGTGCACTATTGCGTTCCTGCAGTCCACGACCACAAGGAGATCTTGCGCAAACGCCTCGCCTTTGATTGAGACGCCGAACCCTTCACCCAGCCAGTCCAGCCTGGATGCCCAGGTTCTGTGTATGTCATCATTGATTGAATCGATCAATGCTTGCCCTAGGCGGGTATCGGACACTCCGGATTCGCTGACCAGACGACTTAGGGCGCGCGAAACGTGAGTCTCAACTGCGGTGGCTGCATCGACTATCACCCACTCTGGCTTCACCGCTCCCTGCCGGGACCTGACAAAGAGAGATGACAGCTCCTCAATGCACCGCTCTCCGGACGTGGTGAGGCCTGCAAGGTCTATTTCTGGCATGCCCACTCATACGCCTTCTTGATCAGAGGGCCGTCGCCTGTGATAGCCGATACGGCTGACTTTGCATAGCTGCCCTGCCTGCCCATGCTGGCCGCTACAGCTCCTTGGCTAATGGGTGAAGCCATCATGTAGGCCTTGATCATCTGGCCCTCGCTCAGGACCTTATGAGTCGCGGCAGTCCAGGTTGCCTCGGCCCTCACGGTCTCATGGCGGTCCTCGATTTGTGCTGTTACCCATTCCATGACGTGCGGATAGCGGGCGGCACTCGATGTGGGAAGACCGGAAATCGTGTTGAGGAGCCAGATTTTGGCCCATGCGCTCTGTCGGCCCATAATTGTAAGCAGCCACAAGGACTCCCACGGGTCTTCGGCGAACGAATCCTCCGCTGCCCGTGCAGCGATGTATCCGCAGACGGCAACAAGAAGGAGCGGGTGCCGGAAGACGGCATCCTGCATCACGGAGTCCGGAATTCGCTCACCATAACCTCGAAGCCACCCGAAAGCTGATGCAAGATATGTGCGGAAGTGGCCCTCGGTGTGGAAAATGTCTTCTGGTGCCGTCTGAGAGAGTGTCGAATGCCAATCGTTGACAAGTTGCCACATCGCAGCCTGCATTGTCGCCGACTCGTCGGGAGTCTCGGTTTCATCGAAAGATATCAATTCCCCGTAGTCCCCCCAGAAGAATACTTGAGACAGCTCAACTCGGGCAAGATCGAAATATCGATGAAAGAATTCTGATTCCGAGTGTGATTCCAGGACCAGGGTCGCCCGCTTGTTGATCTTTGTCTTCTCGCTCGAAAGAACGAGGCCTAGGGATCTTGCATATTCTGCCGACCGCTCGATGATTATATTTGCTGTCTCCCAGTCTGCGCATGCTACCGTGAAATCGTCTACATAGCGTGATACTGTGAACCCATCTCGCGCCAGTCGCCGTTCAAGTGGCGCAATATAGACATCGGCAAGGTGGTCGCTCGGAGTCGAGAGCTGTGGCAGTCCTCGGGTTCCCCCAATGACAGATTGAAGGACATTCCCCAGCATGTCCGTTGAGGCTGGGTCCAGGGACTGATTTAGGACGCTCTGCCTCAGAATATCGTGATCCACGTACTCGTAAAACGATGCTATGTCGAACTTCACGACATAGTCACTCCCGCTGTCGAGCGCGAAGTCTCTGTGCTTATCCCAGTTGTCTCCCTCTCTGCTTCTAGGCCCCAGGGCGTCACCTAGATGATTTACGAGAGACTGGTAGGCAATTCTGGCGGGGGTGGTGGCAATTGTGACTGGCCTTGGGCCAAATCTCTTCCTCGGCATGGCGAGCGTCTCATACGGGTATGTGACGTTACCTGCAAGGATTAGCTCTGCCAGTGTTGCAAGTTCAGGCTGGCAGTTCTCGAAGCATCGATCAATGATGAGCTCTGGCATTCGATCCAACTTGATGGATTGAATGTCCTTGCTTGCGGCATGCACATCGACGTTTGCTGTCTTCCGATTGGCCATTGGCCCCGCCTCCTGATCGCTCAGCCGGTTGACTCTAGCGCGCAAAGTGGATGGCGGTCAGGGCGACTGGCTAGTAGGTCTTGCGCTCCGCAGGAAACATCAGTCTGCGGCCGGTTGGAGTCAAGGGCCCTCCAGGCCGCCGGGCGTAGTACGGCTACTCCCCATGGTTCTCCGTAGGAGGTCAGGCGACCACTGGCGTTATGCGTGCCTAGCTCATGGCATCCGCGATGAGTTGCATCGAGTCCACGATCACGACTGCGCCGGCGGCAGCCAGCTTCGAATCCTTCCCAGGCTTGTTGGCGTACCCGATCGTCGCCACACCTGCCGCGTCTCCGGCTTCCACGTCCCTGGCTGCGTCGCCGATGAAGATGCACTCCTCCGGCTTGCTGCCAGCCGCGTCCATCGCCTCCAGGAGGAGACGCGGGTTCGGCTTCATGGACGACGGATCGCCTGGAGCCCGGCCGAAGACACCGGCCACGTAGCTGTTGAGCTCCTGGTCGGTGAGGTACGCCGCGATCGCCGCGCCCGAGTTGTTGCTGACCACCGAGACAGAGCGGCCGGAGCTGGCGCAGGCCCGCAGGACCGATTCGCAGCCTGGATTCGGCCGACCAATCAGAACGGCCTCGGTCTCAAGCGATGTGAGCGCACTGTCCGCCGCTGCTGCGAGGTCCGGTCGAGCGTCTGCGATCAGGCGGAGCAGGGCGAGCGGATCAGTCTCGGTCTCACCCCCGGCTGGGGTCTGCTCGCCGTCGGCGAGCAGACCCAGACGAAGGCGTCGTGCGACTTCCGGCGCCGGAAGCCCGGCGAAGACCGAGCAAACTGGGCCGTCGAAGTCGAGCAGCACGTGCTTCACCGGGCGAAGCAGGTCGGCGAGCGACGGAGGAGCGCCGGTCACGGCTGACGCTCGTACGCGATCGTGGACCACACGCTGTCGAACCACACCTGTGCCTGCTGGACGTACTGCGAGCCAAGGGAGGCATCATCCGGTCCCGCGGCGTGGTGGAACAGGGTGGTGTCCTTGCCTGTGACGTCGTAGAACGTGTGGTCCTTGCCGTTGATCCCCACCGTACGCTCGCGGAGCGGGTAGAACCCGAAGAACGCCTCAGAGCGGTTCAGGATGTACAGCTTGAAGAGGCTGGATGCCCGGTGCACCTTTACCTGGACCGTGGCGTTCTGCACGAGACCGAGTTCCGCCAGCACCTCGACCGAATGGGCGATGCCGCCGGCGTTGGTCAGTGCGATGTTCCGGGCCCGCTCCCGGAGTGCGGGTTCGTCCTTGAGGCCGTCCACCAGCACCGGCACGGCCATGGGCTCGTCGGTGTCTGGCAGCAGAAGACGCACGGTGATGGACTCCGGGGCGAGTCTGCCGGAGCGGACCTTGTCGAGCGGTTCCTGTAGGGCGTTGTGAAGGGTCTCGCTGGAGAAGCCTGCGAAGTCCAGCGTCACCTGCTTCTGCTCGAATGCGGCTTCTAGATGCGGCCGGAGACCGACTGGCCGTGACGTGCGCTCACGGACGAAGGATCCGCTGCCCTGTCGGGTCACGATCAGGCCCTCGGTCCTGAGTAGGTCGAGCGCCTTGTCGATCGTGCCGCGCGCCACGCCGAAATGCTTGGCGAGCTCGGGGCCGGACGGGAGCTTGTCGCCGGTTTCGAAGCCGGGCTTCTTCGTGAGGATCGAGGCCCGCAAGAAGCTGCTGACCTGCTGATACGGCGGGCGGGAGTCATCCGGGTCGAGGCTCATGCACCCATGCTAGGGCAGATGCCCAACACACGCGAGAAACCCAACCCTCTTGACCTGCCTAGGCAGGTTCTCTATGTTGAGAGTGTCGCAACCGAGAGATGCGGGAGCGGCAAAGAGGGGTCTTCTTTGGGCTGCTCTGACCTGTGCAAATGCGACTGGTGGGTGTCGGGGAAGGCGGTTTGGCCGCACGCCTACGACCTGCCGTGATCGTGGGTTGTTCCTTGAGAACTCAACAGTGTGCTGATCAACGAACGAGTCTCTTTGGTCCCCGATCCGTGCCCGCTATGGCGGGTCGGGGGTCATGGCTGCTCGTGCGTGACGAGTGGTCTGGGCCCACGAAACGGGCCGCCGCGCTCCCGGCCAAGGAACGCGCGGCGGCCCTCGGGCCCACCGCCCTGTTGGAAGAGGTAGACCCGTGAAGTCGATTGTTGCAGGCCAGCACGCCGCGGACCCGGACGAGTTCGCAGAGCTGGCGTTGGGCGTGGACGAGGAGCTGTTCGCCGGCGCGCCCGGCGAGTCGGTCCTGGACCGCGCCGCCCGGATGGACGCCGCGGCGGCGGTGCTGGCGGACCTCCGTCGGGAGGACCCGGAGCTGGCCGCCTACGCCGAGCGGTTGCTGAACACCGCGCCGGTGCCGCTGCACACCGCCCGCCGCGCCACCGGCCGCCGGGCGGCGGTTATGGGGGTGGCCGCGTGAGCGCCCTCGACCCGACGACGGCCGGCCCGAGGGGCTGGCACTACGACGAGGAGTCGGGAATGTTCACCCGGCACCCGGTCCCGGACCTGCCCGGCGAGACGACGCTGTGCCAGGTCCTGTCCCTGCCGGATGCTGAGCTCCGTCGAGGCATCGCGGTCCACGAGGCCGGGCACGCCGTGGTGCTGCTCGCGCTGGGCATCCCGATCGAGACCATCGCCATCGGCAGCCCGGACGACGACGTGGACGGCTTCGTCCGGGTGGCCGGCACCCACCGGGCCGCGCTTGATGACCTGCTGGTGATGTGCGCCGCGGGTGAGCGGGCCCAGGACCGGTGGCTGCGTGAGGCCGGCCTGTGGTCGCCGACCCGCGCATGGGCGGTCGAACTCCTTGCCCGCCACGACCGCGACCGCGCCGCGGATGCCGTTCGCATCACCTACGACACGGAGCTGACCTTCGGCACCGGCGACGACCCGACCCGCGACCTCGCAGCCCTGCACCGCTACACCGATCACGCGCTCGACCGGCTGTGGCCGCGGGTGCTGAACGTCGCCGAAGCGCTGGACCGGCTCGGCTCGCTCACCGAGTTGCAGGCGGCCGAGGCCGCCTTCACGCCGGATCTGGTCGGGGGTGCGCGGTGAACACCAAGGCCAAGTGGTCGATGGTCGCCGCGCTGCTGGTGGTCGTCGGCATGGCGTTTCGCGTCTCGTGGAACGCGCTCAAGGACGTGGCCGGCGCGATCGGCGCGGACATCCTGGCCGCGAGCCTCTACCCGCTGGTGGTGGACGGTCTGATGGCGCTGGCCCTGGTGGCCGCGCTGATCCTGACCGGCCGGGACCGCCTGTTCGCGCTGTGGGTGCTGGGCGGCTACACCGTCGCCTCGCTGGTGCTCAACTACGTGCACGGTCTGGTGCCCGCGCTGCACGGCGGCGGTCGGGTGCGGTTGGCCGACTGGCCGCCCGCGCACTACGCGCTGGTGCTGCTCGCTTCGTGTCTGCCGGTCGGCTCGATCTTCTTCGGATCGGACCTGGTCGCCAAGGTGCTGCACCACAAGCCCGAAACGGTAGAAAACACCCAGGACACCGCAAATCGGTCGGGGTCTGACCTGCCGGGATCGGCCGATCCCGAGGTGGTCGAGTCGGTGTACGAGTCGGCCGACCCGGAGCCGATCGCCGACCCGATCCCGGCCGTGGAGCCGGTGCGTGCGCGGGCGGTTGCGGCGGCGGTGAGTCGGCCGCGGCGGGCGACCGGCGCCGTGCCGAAGTCTGCCCGCACCAAGGTGCCGATCCGCACCGAGGCGGAGCTGCTCGCGGAGGCCCGATCGGTCACGGCCAACTGGTCGGAGGCGGAGCTGACCGCCGATCGGATCCGCACCGAACTGCGGACCTCACCGGCCCGCGCCCGGATGCTTCGGGAGACGCTGAAGGCCGACCGCACCGAGGCCGCCCGACCCGCCCTGCACGCCGTCCCCGACAGTGACGACGACACCGCGGACGGCCCGAACGAGGGCGAGGCGGCGTCGTGAGCCCTCCCCGGTTCTGGGACCCGCACGGCGAGCGGTTCGGCCTGCCGACCTACCCGTGGCGGATGGCCCCCGACGGCTACCTGACCCGCCGACAGCTCCGCAGGCGGGGGTTGCGGCCGGGCGGTCAGCCGGTCGCCGCACAGATCCTGTGGCGCTCGCGCCGCACCAACAGTGTGCGCGCCGCTCACCTCTACCGCACCTGCCTGGCCAAGCCCGTTCGGCCGATGACCCCCGCGAGGGTCGCGGCCCTGGCCGCGGCGAACCGGGCCCGCCGGACCTGCCCCGTCTGTGGGCGGGACGCCGGTTACGTGCTGCCCGCCCACCTGGGCACCTGCCTGACCTGTGCCGAACCCGCCGCGTTCGCGGCCTGACCTGCCCGGAGGTACCCCCGGCCATGTCCCAGACGTTCGCCGAACCGCCGGTCACGCCGGCACCCACCCACACCCCCGACACCAGCCCAGCCGCCGAGAAGCCGAAGCCCGCCGCGGGCGGGAAGAGCGCTTCTCCGGCCTCACACCAGCGCGGCGGGCTGCCCGCCGTGCCGCTCGCGATCACCGGCGCCAACACCGTGGTCGGCCTCGCCTCCGCCGGGGTGCTGACCGCAGGCCCCCTCGCGGCACTGGCCGCCGCGGCCGGCACCGCCGCCACCACGGCGATCGCCACCCGCACCGCCCGCGCCGCCGCCGGACGACTCGCCCGGCGCGCCGGACGCACCACCAACAAGGGGCACCTGTCCCTGGTCAAGCCCACCACCGGCACCAGCACGTCGGGCGGCCGGGCGGCTGGCCGCACGGCCAGCGGCGGTATCCCGAAGCAGGGCCGCCCCGGCACCGGCACCACCGGCCGACCGAGCGGACAGCGTCCCGGGCCGACCCCGGTCCCCAAGCCGACCGGCAAGAAGCCGGGTTCGCCCGGCCGCAACCTCGCGGACAAGGTCGGCGCGGTGAAGGCCGTGCGGAAGGCCGAACGGGCCGCGGCACCGTTGCGGGCCGAGCGGCGTGAGCGGCAGACCGCCGCCCGGCGGCAGGTCGCCGACGCCCGCCGCACCGCGAAGGCCGCCGAGCGGGAGCGAAAGCACGCCGCGAAGAGCCCCACCGGCAAGGCCCTGGCAAAACCCGCCGCGGCGGTTCGCCGCTCGCTCGACAAGGCCCGCAACCGGGCCCGGGCGGGGTCGGAGAAGCGCCTGAATGCCAAGGTGGGCGACGCGCGGGCCGAGGCCCGCAAGGCACCGGTCCGGCGGGCGGCCCGCCGGGAGCTGGTGAAGTCCGCCGCCCGGCACCACGGCCGGCGCCTGCTGGCCGCGGCCCTGGCGCTGCCGGTCGGGCTGGTCGGGATGCTCTCGACCCCGCTCGGCCGCAAGCTCGGCCTGCCGTGGCTGATGCATCCCGGCCGCCGCCTCTACCGCCGCATGGCCGGCAAGGCCGCGCAGGCCCGCGCCGAGCGCGACCAGCAGATCCGTGCCGACCAGGCCGAGGCCGAGAGCGCCGCCGACGCCGCGGCCACCGACACCCCGGCGCCGGTCGGCGACGAGGTGCCGCGGGCCCCGAAGCACCACACGAACACCCCTCTGGACGCCCTGGGAGGCGACGTGACCAACCCGTACTCCGGCTTCAGCTTCGACGCGACCGCCACCGAGATGTACGAGGCGGCGATGAACTACGAGCCGGACGGCATGATGCACGTCCTCGCCACGATCGACTCCATGCCCGACGGCTTGACCTCGATCGCCAACACCTTCCGCGTCCTGGCGGAGCGCTCCGACGACGAGTACCCGCTCGACAAGGCCGTCGGCGAGGCCCTGAACGAGGTCTACCAGCTTCTCCTGAACGCCGCGACGGCCGCGGAGGAGGTCGGCAAGGTCTTCCGCCACACCCACGAGCACGACATCGCCCGCCACGACGACCCCCGCAACGGCGAGGAGAAGTGGGACATCGGCAACAACCAGTAGCCGCCCCCACCTGATCGCCTGACGCACCACCACGGGCCGCCCCGCACCACTGCGCGGGGCGGCCCGCCCCATCCCCACTGCTCGCCCGCACCACCCGACCCAACCTTGGAGTTGCCGTGGCCGAGCCACAGCCCACCCTGAACCTCACCAACACCCCCAAGCCCGCCCCGCGCACCCGTGGCCCGAAGAACCCCAAGGCCACCTGGGTGCCGCCGCTGGACTGGGCCGCCGAACACGGCCCCATCTCCGGCGCGATCTCCGCCGCCACCGGCGCCGGCGCCCTGGCCCTGCTCGGCGCCGCCACCCACATGCCCCCCGGCATCCCGCTCGCTATCGGCGCCGCCGGGGCGATCGGACACGGCATCGGCGCATCCGTCCGCCGCCGGCTGACCGGCCGCACCATGGCCACCCGCGCCGCATCCTGGCTACTCGCCGGAGGCTGGACCACCTGGGCGATCGCCACCGGACCCCTGTCCTGGGCCGCCGCCGGCACCCTCGCGGCGCTCGGCGTCGGCATCGGCGCCATGGCCGCCGACGCGGCGATCCGGGAGGAGGCCGTCGAGCTGGAGCGCATGAGCGCCGAGGCCCGCGACGCGGCACGGAAGATGAACGGCGAGCGGGAGGCGATCGCCCGCGAGTGGGCCGACCGCATCCGGCGCGTCACCGGCATCGAGGTCGCCGTGTTCGCGGTCGAGTTCTGGAAGACCGGCGCCGGGTACTCCCTCGCCGCCGAGCTCCCCGGCGGCAGTGCGACGTGGGACCGGATCGCCGGGTCCGCGCGGGCGCTGGCCACGGACGCGCGGCTGCCGCTCGGGTGCACGGTCGGGGTGGAGGAGGGCGACCGGCAGGGCCGGGTCATCCTCGACATCGCCACCACGAACGTGATGGCCGGTGCCTACCCCTACCCCGACGACTACTCCGAGCTGTCGATCCTCACCGGCATCCCGTGGGGGCTGCTGCCCAACTCCGAGACGGTGCAGGTGTTCCTGCGGGAGGCGTGCGCGCTGATCCTCGGCCCGCCCGGATCCGGGAAGTCCACGTTCATCGACGCGGTCATCGCCGGGTTCGCCCGCTGCACCGACGTCATCACCTGGACGGTGGACCTGAAGGCCGGCGCGGTCGGCATCCCGTGGGTCCGGCCGTGGCTGGAGGCGCAGGGGCTGAAGGCGCCGAAGCCCGGCACGGAGGCAGCCCCGGCCCCGGCCGGCACCCGGCCGGGCGTCGACTGGGTCGCTTCGACCCCGGCGGAGGCGCTGCGGATGTTCCGCGCCGTGATCGCCATCAACAAGGCCCGCCAGCAGCAGTACCAGGACCTGCTGGACGCCAATGACACCACACTGCTGCCGGTCTCCGCGAAGCTGCCGCAGATCATGGTCGTGGTCGACGAGGGCGCCGAACTCCTGTCCGCCCGCTCGTTCGGCGACCCGGTGATGAAGGAGCTGCAGGAGCTGGTCGGCAAGACCATGCGGACCACCCGCGCCATGGGCATCCGCCTGGTGCTGACCGCGGTCGACGGCAACGTCTCCGCCCTGGGGGACACCAGCGTGCGGAAGTTCTCCCCGGTCGGCGCGGCCCTCACCTCGGGCGAGTCGTCCGGGAACAACCTGGCCAAGCTGTTCCCGTCCGCCCGGGTCGACACCCGGCAGCTGTCCGCGAAGGGCTGCGGCGTGATCGGCGCCGCCGGGGCGGACGGCTTCGCCCCCACCGGCTTCAAGGGCTGGAAGACCAGCCCCAGCATGGTCCGCGACGTCGTCCTCGCCACCAACGCCCGCCGCCCGTACCTTGACCAGATCTCCGCCCGCGCCGCGGGCGAGGACTACGCCCGCCGCTGGGACGCGGACCGCGCCGGATGGCTCTGGGAAAACGCCACCGGCACCACCCAGACCGCCGCCCCGGTGGGCGGGCTGAACCTCGGCTCGCTCCGCGACAACGCCCCGGACGACAGCGCGGCCGGGACGGGGCTGGCGGAGGTCATCGCCTTCCCCAACGCCCGCCCCGCCGGGCTCAACCTGTCCAGCCTCCGCGACCAGAATCCGGCACCCGCGCCGTCCCAGCCGGTCCCGGCGGCGCCGGCCGGGCCGGACTGGCTGGCGGAGGCGATCGACGCGATCGAGTCCGCCGGGCACATGGGCCTGAAGGTCGCCACCGTCGCCGAGATGGTCGTCCGCGACCGCAAGACCGTCCGCGCCGGACTCCAGGCTGCCGCAGACCGCGGCGAACTGGTCTACCGCGAGAACGGCCCGCTGTCCGTCTTCGTCCACCCCGACCACGCCTAACAGCCCGTCACAGACTGCTACTGGGTAGTGGGTAGTGGGGCAACCCCACTACCCACTAGACCGCCCCCAGAGGTCCCGAACGGGTGCCTGTCCTGCGGATTCCCCAGTACCCACTACCCACTAGACACCCCAGTACGGACACGCTCCGCAACCACCCGGCCCGCCCGCTACCCCGCGGGCGGACCGTCTTCCCATGCCCTGTACGGCCCGCGAAAGGGGCTCCGCCATGCCCGCTCCCGCCATCCGGCCGCTCGCCGCCGTCCACCTCCGCGAGGCCCTCACGGCCGCCGCCGACCGCGACCCGGCCACCGCGCTGGCCGCGCTCATGCACATCGACAACGAGTCCTGGCAGGGCATCGAGCACCGCCTCGCCGCGCTCGGCACCGACCTGCTCGACGTCCTCGCCCAGACCGCCGCCACGAACGGAGCCACCACGTGAGCGCCGCCGACCTCATCGCTGCCGCCGTCCTCCTCACCCCCGCGGCCCTCGGCAGCGCTGTGCTCGGCGCCACCTGGCGCGCCAGCGCCACCGACTCCGAAGCCGTCCGGACCGTGCTCGCCGAGTCCGCCGCCGAACGCGCAGCCCGCGCCCAGCAGCAGGACGAGGGCGGCACCCCGCCCCCGGCCCGCGAACCCGCACCCCGACCGGCCACCGCCCCGGCCCCGCCGCGGCTCGCCACCGTCATCAACTTCCCCGCCCACCGCCGCGCCGCATAGGGGCGGGCCGTGCCCGTCCTCGACTGGCGCGACGCCCGCCACTACGACCGCACCACCGACAAGCCCTGCCGGTGGTGCGGCGCCCCGACCCCGCTCCGCGACGAGCAGCACCGCCCCGCGCACAAGGTCTGCGCCGAACACCGCGCCGGCCCCGCAGCTACGTCACCGCTCACGACCGCAGTGCCCGCCGAGACCGACCTGCTGACCACCCGTGAGGAGACGCCCTTGACCGACTGGCACCACGCCCTCACCGCCGCCCACCACGCCGCCGCCCGCGACTTCGCGGTCTTCCCGACCGGGAAGACCAAACGGCCGGCGATCCCGAGCCCGCACCCGCCGGGACCCGAGTCCAACCGCTGCCGTGCCACTTGCGGCCGGCCCGGGCACGGCGTCCTCGACGCCACCACCGACCACCAGCAGATCGACGCGCTGTTCGCCGCCGCCCCGTGGGCCACCGGCTACGGCATCGCCTGCGGCCGTGCCCCGCACCACCTGGTCGGCCTCGACCTCGACCGCAAGAACGGCCTCGACGGCGCCGCCAGCCTCGCCCGGCTCGCCGCCGAGCACGCCTTCACCGTCCCGGCCACTGCCACCGTGGCCACGCCCTCGGGCGGGCTCCACCTGTGGCTGTCCGCTCCGGCGGACGCGGTGTTCCCGAACTCCGTCGGCAGGGTGGCGCCGGGGATCGACGTGCGAGGCCCGGCCGGCTACCTGGTCGGCCCCGGCTCCCTCGGCACCGCCGGGCGGTATGT
Source organism: Kitasatospora sp. NPDC085895 (assembly GCF_040702125.1). NCBI lineage: Bacteria > Bacillati > Actinomycetota > Actinomycetes > Kitasatosporales > Streptomycetaceae > Kitasatospora > Kitasatospora sp. NPDC085895. Next base: position 38,946 of record NZ_JBFBJY010000042.1, read on the forward strand.
CTTCGCGCCCGGCACGGACCCGGACGTCATCGCTCCGTGCCCGCCCGAGCTGCTGGCGTTGCTGACCCCGCCGCCCGTCCCGGTCGCGGTCGCGCCGGTGGGCGGGCTGCGGGAGCGGGTCTACCACCAGAAGCCCTACGTGCGGGCCGCTCTGGAGCGTGAGGCAGCGGCCGTGAAGGCCCAGACCTACCCGGGCCGGGCCAAGCGGCTGTTCGCCTCCGCCGCGGCCCTCGGGCGCCATCTGCCCACCGGCGTCCTGGACGAGGCGCTTGCCTTCGACACGCTCCTCGACGCCGGGATGGCCACCGGTCTGTCCCGCTCGGAGTGCGAGCACACCATCCGCCGCGGCCTGGCCCGAGGCGCCGCCTGACCCTGCGGCCCGCACCGGGGCGAGGCCGGAGAAGCGCTTCTCCGACCCCGTTCCCTCGCGGTGCCGCACCCGCCCAGCACGGCCCGTCCCACGCCTGTCTGACGACCCGAAAGGAACCGAGCCATGGCACCGACCACCGGCCGCACCCGCACCGCCGACGCGACGGCCGGCCACCAGGAGGCCGCGTGAGCATCCCCGCCCCCGCCCACACGACCGACCACCCCGCCCCCGCCGCGGCGCCACCGGCGGTGCAGGACGTGTTCTACGGGCCGCTGCTCGGCGTCGACCGGCCCACCCGGCCCGGCCCGGTGCCCGACATGGCCGTCTTCCAGGGCTGGGCCGGCGAGACCGTGCGCCAGCTGGACCCGAGCACGGAGGCCGACCCGGTCGGGGTGCTGGCCAACTTGCTCTCCGCCGCCGGCGCGATGTTCGGCTCCGGCCCGCACCTGCGGATCGGCAACGACCGCCACCCCGCCCTGATCTGGGCCCTCACGGTCGGCGCGACCGCCGCCGGCCGCAAAGGCGCCGCCACCAACACCGCCCGCCTCCTCCTCGCGGCCGCCGAACCGGAGTTCTTCAAGACCAACGCGCTCACCGGCCTGTCCTCCGGCGAGGGCCTGATCCAGGCCGTCCGCGACGGCGACCCCACGAAGGACGACGACCCCGGGGTGATCGACAAGCGCTGCTGGATCGTGGAGTCCGAGTACGGCGTCACCATGGCCCGCTCCCGCCGCGAAGGGAACTCGCTCGGCGGCATCCTGCGGCAGGCGTGGAACGGCGAAGACCTCGGGCTGATGAACCGCGACGCAGTCCGGGTCACCGCCCCGCACGTGGCGATCATCGGCCACATCAGCCCCCGCGAACTGCGCGCCAAGATGCAGGACACCGAGATGGCCGGCGGCACCTACAACCGGTACCTGCCGGTCTTCGTCCACCGCAATCTGATCCTCGCCGAGTCCCGCGGCGCTACTCCCCAGCTGGTGGACAACCTCGCCTCGGCCTGGCGGACCGTGCTGCGCGATGCCCGGCAGGCGGGCGAGGTCACGATGGACGAGACGGCCCGTGCACTGTGGCGCGAGGACGTCTACCCGGCGCTGTGCGGGGACGAGGACGGCGACGGGCCGCTCGCCGAATTCACCGCCCGCGCCGCCCCCTACACGCTGCGGCTCGCCATGGTCTACGCCCTCTGCGACCACCAGCAGCAGATCAACGTGGAGCACCTGCGGGCCGCGCACGCCCTGGTCGCCTACTCCCGGGCCTCCGCCGCGCACGTGCTCGGCCTGGTCGAGCACACCACCGGCGACCGCAAGCTCGACAAGCTCGCCGCCGCCGTCCGCGCCGCCGGGCCCCGCGGTCTGACCGGCGACGAGGTCTACCGGCTGTTCAAGAAGTCCAGCAAGGACGAACGGGACCGCTTGATCGCCGCCCTCCTCCAGATCGAGGGCTACGGCAGTGCCCAGATCCCCGGCACCGGCCGGCACGCCACCGTCCTGCTCTATGCCCCGCCCACCTAACCCCAGGGGGTGGAAAGGGTGAAAAGGGGTGCTAAGCCCTCCCACCTGCGAAAACACACAGCGTGGGAGGGGTGGAAAGGGGGTGCTAAGGGGGGTGGAAAGGTCCCACCCCAACCCGCCCTCCCGGGACGCCCGACCCTTTCCACCCCCCTTTCCACCCCCTTTCCACCCCCACCCCGCATCACAAAAGCCCAGGTCGCCGGGCTTAGCACCCCTTTCCACCCTTTCCACCCCCCGCCCAGCACCGGGAAGGACCCGCCTTGAGTACGGCCATCGCTCCCGAAACGCCCACCGAGTTCGACCCCACGCTCGTGGCGCTCACCGTCGAGGAGGCAGCACGCCGCCTCGGGATCGGCCGCACCACGATGTACGCCCTCATCCGAACGGGTGAGGTCCCGAGCATCCCCATCGGCCGTCTGCGCCGTGTGCCGGCCGAGGCCCTTCCCGAGTACATCCGGCGCCGGATGCAGGAGTCCGGCTTCGTCCCTACCACCGCAGCCTGAGGAGGCTTCACCCTTGGCAACCCGGCAGCCCAACGGCGGTTCCAGCATCTACCAGGACAAGGACGGCAAGTGGCACGGTCGCGTGACCGTCGGTGTGAAGGACGACGGCACGCCGGACCGGCGCCACGTCCGGGGAAAGAACCGAGCGGAGGTCACCAAGAAGGTCCGGGAGCTGGAGAAGAAGCGCGACGAAGGCAACGTCCCGAAGGCCGGGAAGTCCTGGACCGTCGCGGCCTGGCTCACCCACTGGGTCGAGAACATCGCCGCGCTCTCCGTCCGGCCGAACACGCTGTCCGGGTACCGGGTGGCGGTCAATGTTCATCTGATCCCCGGGCTCGGCGCCCACCGGCTGGAGAAGCTGGAGCCGGAGCACCTGGAGCGCTTCTACAAGAAGATGCAGGACAACGGCAGCAAGCCCGCCACCGCGCACCAGGCTCACCGGACCATCCGGGTGGCGCTCAATCAGGCGGTGCGGCGCGGCCACCTCACCCGGAACGTCGCCTCCCTCGCCACGGCTCCCCGGGTAGAAGAGGAGGAGGTGACGCCTTACGAGGTCGAGGAGGTGCAGCGGCTACTCCTGGAGGCGGGGAAGCGCCGGAACAGTGGCCGATGGGCGGTCGCACTGGCGCTCGGACTCCGGCAGGGCGAAGCCCTCGGGCTCCAGTGGTCGGACCTCGACCTGGAGGAGGGCACCCTTTGGGTCCGCCAGAGCATGCAGCGGCCGAAGTACCGCCACGGGTGCGAGGGGGAGTCCTGCGGGAAGAAGCACGCCGGCCGGTGCCCCCAGCGTGTCCGAACGAACACGCAGGCTGCCCCTACCAAGTCGAGGGCGGGTAAGCGGCTGATCGGCTTGCCTGATCAGCTCATCAAGATGCTCCGCCTCCATCAGGAGGAACAGGAGCGGGAGCGGCTGAACGCGCGCCAGCTCTGGCACGACGGCGGGTGGGTCTTCGCCACCGAGACCGGCCAGCCACTCATCCCGCGTACCGACTGGGACGAGTGGAAGCGATTGCTCCAAGCGGCTGAACTCCGGGACGGCCGCCTCCACGATGCCCGTCACACCGCCGGCACGATCCTCCTCATTCTCGGGGTGCCCGAGCGGATTGTGATGGACATCATGGGCTGGTCGAGTACCGCCATGGCCCATCGGTACCAGCACGTGACGAAGAGGGTCCGACGCGACGTTGCCCGGCAGATCGGTGGACTCGTCTGGGAGGCGGCCCAAGACCCTGCCGATTGACCAAACCGAGCATCTCCGAAGCGCTGTTTCGGACACACTGTGCCGACCAGCAGCCGAGGCGAGGGGCGGGCAATGGAGACGTACATCATCAGGGGGACCGCGGGGCGGCCAGCAGACTGCGACGCATGTCAGAAGCCGGTTCAACGTCCCATCATCCTGGAGACTGCGGACCGCGCTGGTAGCCCGCTGGGCCACCACTCACATCTCGGTCTGGACTGCGCTGCCAGACGCACCGGCAAGGACCGGAAGGTGGTTGAGGCAGAGGCCGAGCGAGCCAACGAGAGGCGCCGTGAGGCGGAGCGCCATGCTGCCCGGCAAGAGGCAGTGCGGCTCCGTATCGTCCGGCTCGAACGGCAGTGGCTTCAGGAGACCTACGGCGCCGATGACATGTTCGATGCGGCCGAGAAGAGCGGAAAGGACTGGGAGGTCGTCTGGGAGGAGTTCAATGAGTGGGAGGAGACGCAGCCGTAGGCGGCGCCGCTGCGTTGCTGTGTTGATCCCCGGGAACCCCCATCCGGCTCGCGGCTGACTGGGCTCATCTCAGAGCCAACTGAGACCACATTTGAGACCAGCACGACGAAGGCTCCCGACTGTCTCCAGTCGGGAGCCTTCGTCTTTCCTGCTCAGTGGCGGTAGCGGTGGGATTCGAACCCACGGTGGAGTTGCCCCCACACACGCTTTCGAGGCGTGCTCCTTTGGCCGCTCGGACACGCTACCGAGAGAGACTCTACCGGACGGGTCGGGCGGTGACGAAATCCGTATTCAGCGCTGGGTCTCGAAGAAGGCCAGCAGCTGTGCGGAGCATTCCTCGGCGAGCACACCGGGGACGACCTCGGGGCGGTGGTTCAGCCGGCGGTCGCGCATCACGTCGAAGAGCGAGCCGGCCGCGCCGGCCTTGGGGTCGAGGGCGCCGTAGACGACCCGGTCGATCCGGGAGAGCACCAGCGCCCCGGCGCACATGGTGCACGGCTCCAGGGTGACGACCAGGGTGCAGCCGCCGAGGCGCCACTCGCCGACGGCCGCGGCCGCCTGCCGGATCGCCACCACCTCGGCGTGCCCGGTCGGGTCGCCGTCCGCCTCGCGCACGTTGTGGCCGCGTCCGATCACCGCGCCGTCGGGCCCGAGCACGAGCGCCCCGACCGGTACGTCCCCGGTGGAGGTGGCCAGTGCCGCCTCGTCCATGGCGAGGCGCATCAGGTCCTTCCACCGGTCGCGCACCGGGTCGGGGCGGACGGGGGCCGGAAGGGGGTGGATCTGCGGGGCGGGTGCGGACGGCATGGCACCAGTGTCGGGCACCGGCTCGGGCGCTACCGAACGGCCTCCAGGACCTCGCCCGCGCCGAGCGCGTCGGCGATCTCGGCGAGCGCGTCGCCGGGCACCGCGCCCTCGCCGGCCAGGCCCAGGAGGTCCTTGGCGGACAGGCCGAAGTCGGCGAGCAGGTCGGAGTCCCCGAGCGGCCCCGCCTGGGCGCCGGCCGGACCGGCTGCGTCCTCGTCCTCGTCCGCGTCGTCCGCGGCCTCCAGCGCGGCCTCCTCGTCGTCCTCGACGTCCGCGACCAGGGCGTCGATGTCGTCGAAGTCCTCGGCCTCGATCAGTTCGTCGGTCAGCACCGAGCCGTACGAGCTGCGCGCCGCGGCGGCGCCGTCGGAGACGAAGATGCGCGGGTCGTCCTCGCCGTCCACGCGGACGACGGCGAACCAGGCGTCCTCCTGTTCGATGAAGACCAGGACGCTGTCGTCGTCCTGGGCGGCCTCCCGGGCCAGGTCGGCCAGGTCGGCCAGGGTTTCGACGTCGTCGAGCTCCGTCTCGCTCACATCCCACCCGCCATCGGTGCGAGCAAGCACTGCAGCGAAGTACGCCACCAGGGACACTCCCAAGATTGGTCTCGGCTGTAGGCGATCTCGGGCGAACGCGGTCTGGCCGCCCCCGCGCCAGAAACGGTCCGCTGTTCGGACCGTCCCTCCGGCATCGTGACAGAAAGCCCGGCGCTGCGGGGGGTGTTCTGCAGCGCGTCTTTGCAGGTCGTGTCGGAATGGCTGGTCGGCGGCCGACGGGTCGCGGACTCCTCCGTCAGATGCGGAAGGTTCGCATCCGCATGGCCTCGCGCATCCGCCGCTCCTTGGTGCGCCGGGGCTGCACCCGGGCCCGCAGCTCGCGCGCCTCGGCGAGCTCGCGGAGGAACAGGGCGCGGCGCTTGCGGCGCTGCGCCTCGGTCTCGGGGGCGTCGGGCCCCGACTCGTCTGTCGAGCCGGCCCCGGGGTCCGGGTTGCTCTTCATACGGTCCGACTTTCCCAGAAGTGTCCGCTTGATACCAGGGCGAAGGTCTCGGTTCGGCTTCCCCGGTTCCGGCCCGTCCACACCTCGTTCCCGGCCGCTCCCCGGCGAGTCGTACGCACGTGCCCGTGCCCGTTATGGTCGAGACATGCGTCTCCACGTCGTCGACCACCCCCTGGTCGCCCACAAGCTCTCCACCCTGCGCGACGAGCGCACCGACTCGCCGACCTTCCGCCGCCTGACCGACGAGCTGGTCACCCTGCTCGCCTACGAGGCCACCCGGAACGTCCGGACCGAGCCGGTGGAGGTCACCACCCCGGTCGCCGTCACCACCGGCACCCGGCTGAGCCACCCGCGGCCGCTGGTCGTCCCGATCCTGCGGGCCGGTCTCGGCATGCTGGACGGCATGACCCGGCTGCTGCCGACCGCCGAGGTCGGCTTCCTGGGCATGGTCCGCAACGAGGAGACGCTGGAGGCGTCCACCTACGCGACGCGGATGCCCGACGACCTATCCGGCCGCCAGGTCTTCGTCCTCGACCCGATGCTCGCCACCGGCGGCACCCTGGTCGCCGCCGTCCGGATGCTGCTCGAGCGCGGCGCCACGGACGTCACCGGCGTGGTGCTGCTGGCCGCCCCGGAGGGCGTCGCGGTGGTCGAGAAGGAGCTGGCCGACCAGCCCGTCAAGATCGTCACCGCCGCGCTGGACGAGCGCCTCAACGAGCACGGCTACATCGTCCCCGGCCTCGGCGACGCGGGCGACCGCCTGTACGGCACCGCCGGCTGATCCCGCCGCGCCGGAAGCGCGAAGGGCCCCGCTCCTCCCGGAGGAGCGGGGCCCTTCGCGTGGCTGCCGGTGTGCGGCGGCCGGCCGGAGCCGGGCCGTTCAGCAGGAGCCGGGCTGCGGCGACGGGGTCGGGGACGGCTTGGTGGCCTCGGCCAGGGCCGCGGCCGCCTGGGTCGGGTCGAGCAGGGCGGCGAAGCTGTCGCCGAGGACGAAGTCGACCGTCGCGTCCGTCCGGGCGTCGGCCGTCCTGGCGGCGCTCGCCACCTGCGAGCCGAGCAGCGTGGCCGCGCCGAGGCCGGCCGGACCGCTGATCACCTGCACGGTGCCGGGCACCTTCTTGTCCAGCGCGGCCGGGGCGTTGCCGACCTGGCCGATGGTGAAGCCGCGCTTCTTCAGCTCCTCCGCGGTGCGGGCGGCCATGCCGGACTTGTCGGTGGCGTTGTAGACGTTGACCGTCACCGCCTGCGGTTGCGGGACGGCGGTACTGGTGGCGCCGGGGGCCGGGGAGGCCGCGCCGGAGGCGGCGTCCGACGCCGCCGGGGCGGCCAGCGGCTTGCCGGAGGCGCCGGGGGTCGGACACGCCTGTGCGGAGGCGTGCCGACCGCGGAAGACGTCGTAGAGCTGGACGCCGCCGAGGGCGACCAGCGACAGGGCGAGCAGGACGCCGATGCCGGCCAGCACCTTGCGGCTCCTGCGGGGAGGGCGGCCCAGGCGGGGGTAGGAGTTACCGGTGATCCGGTACTGCTTCCCCTTCAGTCCCTGGGGGGTCAGCATGCTCACGTCGGTGTCCCCCTCGTGCCAGGACAGGCTCGGACAGGCTCGGTCTCGGGTGCGGCCAAAAAGGGGCGTACGCCGGGAAATCGGCCGTTGTTCAGCAGATTAGTGCTACAGCTGCTGTGAAGGTACTAAATGATCATCATCTGGAGTACCCCGGCACCCGAAAGGATGTACCGGCGCCCTTCCGGGGTGTCCGCGGGGGTCCGTGAGAGGTGGTTCGTACCCGGTCCGGGGTCGGTCAGTCCATCTCCAGCACGCGCGCGTGCAACACCTGGCGCTGCTGCAGCGCGGCCCGCACCGCACGGTGCAGTCCGTCCTCCAGGTAGAGGTCGCCGTGCCACTTCACCACGTGCGCGAAGAGGTCCCCGTAGAACGTGGAGTCCTCCGCGAGGAGCGTTTCCAGATCGAGCTGACCCTTGGTGGTGACCAGCTGGTCCAGCCGCACCGGACGCGGCGCGACGTCCGCCCACTGGCGGGTGCTGGTCCGGCCGTGATCCGGGTACGGCCGCCCGTTGCCGATGCGCTTGAAGATCACACGGAAAGCCTACCGTCATGCGTGCGGGGGGCGCAGCAAGCGCGGCGTTACCCGTCCGGTTCCGAGTACGGCGGTTTGATGGTGGAAATCCCTTTTGCCAGCTCTGCCCGGGAGCCCGCCGAGATGACCGACCCCCACACCCCCGACGCCGCGGCGCTTCCCGCCGCCGTCCGGGCGATCGCCGACGGGTACGCCTTCACCGGCCCCGCGCTCGACCTCGGCGCCGCGATCGACGGCACCACCGCGTACCCCGAGGCGCAGGTGCGCGTCCCGCTCGGCGTGCTCAACCGGCACGGACTCGTCGCCGGCGCCACCGGCACCGGCAAGACCAAGACCCTCCAGCTCATCGCCGAACAGCTCTCCGCCCAGGGCGTCCCGGTCTTCCTCGCCGACGTCAAGGGCGACGTCTCCGGCATCGCCGCCCCCGGCGTGCCGGGCGAGCGGATCGCCGCCCGCGCCGCCGAGGTCGGCCGGCCGTGGACGCCGCAGGGCTGCCCCGCCGAGTTCTACGCCCTCGGCGGGCAGGGCACCGGCATCCCCGTCCGGGCCACCCTCACCAGCTTCGGCCCGCTGCTGCTCGCCAAGGTGCTGGAACTCAACGAGACCCAGGAGGCCTCGCTCGGCCTGGTCTTCCACTACGCCGACCGGGCGGGCCTCGAACTCCACGACCTCAAGGACCTCTCCGCCGTCATCGGCTTCCTCACCTCCCCGGAGGGCAAGGAGGAGCTCAAGGGCATCGGCGGGCTGTCCGCCGCGACCGCCGGGGTGATCCTGCGTTCGCTGACCGTGCTCGACAACGAGGGCGCCGGCGCGTTCTTCGGCGAGCCCGAGTTCGACACCGCCGACCTGCTGCGCACCGCGGCCGACGGCCGCGGCACGGTCTCCGTCCTGGAACTCCCGGCGGTGCAGGACCGGCCGCGGCTGTTCTCCACCTTCCTGATGTGGCTGCTCGCCGACCTGTACCAGGAGCTGCCGGAGGTCGGCGACCTCGACCGGCCGAAGCTGGTCTTCTTCTTCGACGAGGCGCACCTGCTCTTCAAGGGCGCGTCCAAGGCCTTCCTGGAGGCGATCACCCAGACCGTCCGGCTGATCCGCTCGAAGGGCGTCGGCATCTTCTTCGTCACCCAGACGCCGAAGGACGTCCCCGCCGACGTGCTGGCGCAGCTCGGCAACCGGGTGCAGCACGCGCTGCGGGCCTTCACCCCGGACGACGCCAAGGCGCTCAAGGCCACCGTCTCGACCTTCCCGCGGTCACCGTACGACCTCGCCGAGGTGCTCACCGGGCTGGGCACCGGCGAGGCGGTGGTCACGGTGCTGTCCGAGCGGGGCGCGCCGACACCGGTCGCGCCGACCCGCCTGACGGCCCCGCAGTCGCTGATGGGGCCGTTGGAGCCGGCCGTCCTGCGGGCCGCGGTGGACGGCTCGCCGCTGGCGCCGCGCTACCGCGACGCGATCGACCGGGAGTCCGCGTACGAGAAGCTCGCCGCCCGACCGGCCGCCCGACCGGCCGCCCGCGCGGAGGAGCCGGCCCGCGAGCGGACCGCACCGGCCGAGCGGCACCGGCCGGAGACGGCGGAGCAGGAGGAGGGCGGGCTGATCGGTTCGCTGCTGCGCAGCCCGGCGCTGAAGTCCTTCGCCCGGTCGGCGGGCACCCAGCTCGGCCGCGAGATCACCCGGAGCCTGTTCGGCACCTCGCGGCGCCGCCGGTAGGGCCGGCCTCCGAGGGGCGCCCGGGTGGGCACGCCGCCCCCGTGCGCCCCTGATGAGCCCTCACGGGAGCAGGGCGGCGCCGATGCGGTCGAGGGAGGAGAGGCGCATCAGGCCGTAGTGGTAGAACTCGACCTCGGGGACGCCGAGCTCGCGCAGGACGGCGATCTTGGCGGCCAGGTTCGCCGGGCCGTCGCAGTCCTCGGCCATCGGGCGGAGGATCACCGCCATGGCCTCCGGCCGGACGCCGTGCAGGGCGAAGGCCGCCACCTTCTCGCGGACGGCCTCCGGGGTGCGGGCGTAGCCGAGGGTCTCGATCTGGTGGGCGGCGCCCGCCAGTGACGGGAGGTCGATGCCGGAGAGCCAGCCCTTGCCGGGCCCGGCGCCGTCCATGAAGGTCAGCCGCATGCCGCCGGCGGCGGCCGCCCGGGCGAGTTCCGCGGCGAGCGTGGTGACGGTGCGGGTGGCCGCGTCCAGGTAGGCGGCGAGGGCGCCGCCGGCGAATCCGTCCAGGGCGGCGGGTTCGGCGGCCCGCTTCTCGTCGGCGAGCCGGGCGCGCAGCTCGTCCCGGACGGCGGTGCGGACCTCCTCGGCGGGGACGCCGGCGGCGGAGGCGGCGGCCAGGCAGTGCGGGCAGAAGCAGATGCCGAGCAGGGCCTCCGCGACGGGCCCGAGGTCCTCGAAGTAGCGCTCGTGGTGGTGGCCGTGGCGCAGGCCGTGGAAGTGCAGGGACTCGGCGCGGATCGCGTCCACCCCGTACCGGCCGAGGTCCTCGACCAGGGTGCGGGCGTACTCGCGGACCTCCGGGTTGGCCGGGCACAGTTCGGTGAGGTGGCGGTCGCCGAAGGCGTTGGCGGGGGCGCAGTCCGGGTGCTGGAAGCCGAGCCGGTCGTTGTGGCAGAAGACCGTCCAGGCGTGCAGCTTGAGGCCGCGCCGGCCGGCCTCGGCGGCGGCCTCGGCGAACGGGTCGCGGTCGCCGATCGCGGTGGACGGCGCGGGGGCGAGGCGCCGGCCGGCCCAGCGCGCCGGGTCGGGGCGGAAGTAGGCGGCGCCCGGTTCGAGGTGGCGGACCACCCGGTGCGGGTTGTGCGGGAAGACGTCGCGGGCCTCGTGGTAGACCGAGGCGAGGGTCAGGCCGCCCACGCCGGCCCGGTCGGTAAGGTGGCCGAAGAAGGTGTCGGCGCCCTCGTCCAGCAGGTCGGTGGCGAAGGCGAGGACGGACGACTCCACGGGGCGGCTCCGGGGCAGGCGGTGCGGGTGCGTCCTCCACGCTAGCCCGACACCCGGCATTGGTCTATACCTGACGGGTCGTGGCGGGCCCGGTGAGCGAGAGCGGGCGAGGACGGCAATGGCGCCGGTGTACCGGGACTACGACCACGAGGAGCTCGCGCGCGAGTACTCGCCGAGCAGCTGCGTCGAGGACATCGCGGTCGAGCTGGCCGCCTACACGGCGCGCAGCGAGGACGCGTACGCGGCGCTGGAGGTCCGCCGCGACCTGCGGTACGGCCCGGCGGAGCCCGAGCTGGTCGACTTCTTCCCGCCCCGCGGGCCCGTCCCGGACGGCGGCGCCCCGCTGCACGTCTTCGTGCACGGCGGCTACTGGCAGGAGCTGGACAAGACCGACTCCGCGTTCGCCGCCCCCGACTTCACCGCCCGCGGCACCGCCTACGCCGCCGTCGGCTACGGGCTGGCCCCGCACTGGCCGCTGGACGCGATCGTCGACCAGGTCCGCCGCGCCCTGCACTGGCTGCTCGACCACGCCGAGGAGCTCGGCGTCGACCCGGGTCGCGTCCAGCTCAGCGGCAGCTCGGCCGGTGCGCACCTGGCCGCCATGGCCCTGCTCGGCCCGGCCGCCCCGAGCGGCCGCCGGGTCTTTGGCGCGGTGCTGCTCAGCGGCGTCTACGACCTGGAGCCGATCGCCCTCACCTACGTCAACGACGCGCTCGGCCTGGACGCCGACGCCGCCCGCCGCAACAGCCCGCTGCACCTGCTCGCCGACGGCCCGGCGCTGCCGCCGCTGCTGCTCGTCCGCGGCGAGCACGAGACCGCCGAGTTCGGGCGCCAGCAGGAGGAGTTCGCGGCCGCCGCCCGCCGGGCCGGGGCCGCGGTGGAGACGGCGGTCGCCGCCGGGCGCAACCACTTCGACCTGCCGCTCGACCTGGGCCGCGCCGACACCCCGCTCGGCGCGGCCGTGGCGGCGCAGTCGGCTGCCTAGACTTCCGTCGTACCGCCACCCGCAGTGCGACGAAGGAGAAGGTGCCCGGCCCATGACGAACCGTCCGCCGCTGCCCTACGAATTCCTGCCGAAGGTCCCGGCCTTCGAGCTGACCAGCCGTGACCTCACCGAGGGCGCCGTGATGCCGGACGCGCACGTGCACGCGCTCGGCAACGAGTCGCCGCACCTGGCCTGGTCCGGCTTCCCCGCCGAGACCCGCGGCTTCGCGGTCACCTGCTACGACCCGGACGCGCCCACCGGCAGCGGCTGGTGGCACTGGCTGGCCCTCGACCTGCCCGTCGGTACCACCGAGCTGGCCCGCGGCGCCGGTGCCTCCGACGCCTCGCTGCCCGGTGACGCCTTCCACGCCCGCAACGACTTCCCCGGGCACAGGTACGACGGCGCCGCCCCGCCGCCCGGCCCGGCGCACCGCTACGTCTTCGCCGTGCACGCCCTGGACGTGCCCTCGCTCGGGCTCACCCCGGACACCACGGCCGCCGCGGTCGGCTTCAACATCACCTTCCACACCGTGGCCCGCGCCCTGCTGACCGTGGAGTACGCGAGCAGCTGAGCCGCCGTCCGGCCGGGCCGCCCCCGCGGAGGGGAGCGGCCCGGCCGTGCGTTCGTGCACCGGCGCCGTACGGGCGCACCGCGGAGGCGGTCGCCGCGGACGGCCCCGGCGGTCCTCGGACCGGGAGATCCGCAACCGCCACCCGTACCCCGGGTCAGCCCTGCGCCTGCTTCGCGGACTTCGCCGCCTTGGCGGCCTTCTTCGCCTCCTGCTTGAAGGCGCGCACCCTCACCAGCGACTCCGGCCCGGTGACGTCCGCGACCGAGCGGAAGGACCCCTCCTCGCCGTACGGGCCGGCCGCCTCACGCCAGCCCTCGGGGGCGACCCCGTACTGCTTGCCGAGCAGGGCGAGGAAGACCTGCGCCTTCTGCTTGCCGAAGCCGGGCAGCTCGCCCAGCCGCTTCAGCAGCTCCCGGCCGTTCGGCGCGTCCCGCCAGACCGCCTCGGCGTCGCCGTCGTGGTGCTCGACCAGGTACCGGCAGAGCTGCTGCACCCGGTTGGCCATCGAGCCCGGGTAGCGGTGCACCGCGGGCTTCTCGGACAGCAGGGCGGCGAACTCCTCCGGGTCGGCGGCGGCGATCCGGTGCGCGTCCAGGTCGTCGGCACCGAGCCGCCGGGCGATCGTCCACGGGCCGGTGAACGCCCACTCCATCGGGATCTGCTGGTCCAGCAGCATGCCGGTGAGCACGGCCAGCGGGCTGCGGCCGAGCAGTTCGTCGGCCTCCGGCTGCTGCGCGAGGTGGACGGTGGTGCTCATCGGGCGGCCCCAGGGGTGTGCGGAGGGACGGTCGGGACCTCCATCGTCGCAGCCCCGACGCGGCCGCCGTCCGCGACGTGCCACCGCCCCGGGCCGGGCGGCGCACCGGGTCGGCACCGCGGCTGACGGCGGATCGGGATTTCCGATGACCTGCGAGTAGAGATGTCAGCCGGTGTCATAATTCATTCCGTGAACCTCAAATAATGCTCAGAGAATCGTGCCGAATTCAGGCCCGGGGTTACGGAATCAGGATTTCCGGGCTACCTTCCTGCGGGTGTGCGGCCGACCCCCGCCGCACCGGAGAGGCAGCAACGACCATGAGCCCGGACACCACGACGCGCTCGAGCCGGCCCGCCGAGGCCGCCCCCGCCACCCCACCGGGTGCCGCCGGGGACGGCCACCTCAAGGCCGGACTGAAGAACCGCCACCTGTCGATGATCGCCATCGGCGGAGTCATCGGAGCCGGCCTGTTCGTCGGCTCCGGCGCCGGCATCGCCGCCACCGGCCCCGGCATCCTGCTCTCGTACACCCTGGCCGGCGCCCTGGTCGTCATGGTGATGCGGATGCTCGGCGAGATGGCCGCGGCCGACCCGCAGAGCGGGTCCTTCTCCGCCTACGCGGACCGCGCGCTCGGCCGCTGGGCAGGCTTCACCATCGGCTGGCTCTACTGGTTCTTCTGGGTCGTCGTGCTGGCCGTGGAGGCCACCGCCGGCGCGAAGATCCTGCACAACTGGGTGCCGGGCGTGCCGCAGTGGGGCTTCGCCCTGCTGGTGATGGCCGTGCTGACCGCCACCAACCTGTTCTCGGTCTCCTCCTACGGCGAGTTCGAGTTCTGGTTCGCCGGGATCAAGGTGGTCGCCATCGCGGCCTTCCTGGTGGTCGGCGGCCTCGCGGTCTTCGGCGTGCTGCCGGACACCACCGCGGTGGGCACGTCCAACCTGCTCGACCACGGCGGCTTCCTGCCGAACGGCATCGGCGCGGTCTTCAGCGGCATGCTGACGGTCGTCTTCGCCTTCATGGGCAGCGAGATCGTCACCCTGGCCGCCGGCGAGTCGCCCGACCCGGCCCGCGCCGTGACCAAGGCCACCAACAGCGTGATCTGGCGCATCGGCGTCTTCTACCTGGGCTCCATCGCCATCGTCGTCACCCTGCTGCCCTGGGACTCCGCGGAGGTCCTGGACAGCCCGTACGTGGCCGTGCTCAAGCACGTCGGCATCCCCGGCGCCGCCCCGCTGATGGACCTCATCGTGCTCACCGCGGTGCTGTCCTGCCTGAACTCCGGTCTCTACACGGCCTCCCGGATGGCCTTCTCGCTCGGGCAGCGCGGCGACGCGCCGAAGGCCTTCGCGAAGGTCACCGGCCGCGGCGTGCCGCTCACCGCGATCCTCGCCTCGGTGGTCTTCGGATTCGTCGCGGTGTTCTTCAACTACGAGTTCCCGGACACCGTCTTCAAGTTCCTGCTGAATTCCTCCGGCGCCGTCGCGCTCTTCGTCTGGCTCGTGATCAGCGTCTCCCAGCTCCGTATGCGGAGGATCATCGAGCGGGAATCCCCGGAGAAGCTCACCGTCCGGATGTGGCTCTTCCCGTACCTCACCTGGGCCACGATCGGAATGATCGCCTTCGTGGTGGCGTACATGTTCACCACCCACGACGGACGGATGCAGATGGTGCTGTCGCTGGTCGCCGCCGCGGTCGCGCTGGTCGCCGCCCAGGTGGTGCACCGCCGCAAGGCGGTCACCGACGCGTCCTCCTGACGGGCCATCGGACGCCTGCGCGATTGCTCCGGGCGGGCGACAGGCGGCCTGTCGCCGCCGCAGCCTCCCCCGTGCGGACCGCACGATGAACCGACGAGCAGATGGTCGGCCCCGGCCGGTACTCCCCGTACCGGCCGGGGCCGACCTGCTCGTCCGTGCGGCCCCGCCGTGCCGCCCACCGCGGCCGCCGGACCGCGCGCCACGCGCATCGCAGGCTGACGGCGGGTCGCAGGAGGCTCCGTGCACCGTTCCAGATCCCTCTCGTCCGCGCTCGCCCTCGGCGCCTCGGCGGTGCTGCTGGCGGGTGCCGCGGCCGCCCCCGCCGGTGCCGCACCACCCGGCCGGGTGACCGTCGCCGACCCGGCCCAGTACGTCAACGCCTTCGTCGGCACCGAGCCGGGCGCCCCGGACTTCGGCAACGGCGGCGGCGCGGGCAACACCTTCCCCGGCGCGTCCGCCCCGCTCGGCATGGTGCAGTGGAGCCCCGACACCGCCACCTACCAGCACGGCGGCTACTCCTGGGACGACCACCGGATCAGCGGGTTCAGCCTCACCCACATCTCCGGCGCGGGCTGCGGCGACTACGGCACCACCCCGTTCATGCCCGTCCTGGACGGCCGGCCGGTCGCCCACTCGGACTTCTCGCACGCAGACGAGAGCACCGCCCCCGGCTCGTACGCCGTCACCTTCGGCAACGGGCTGAGGACCGAACTCGCCGCCACCCAGCGCTCCGGCATCGCCCGCTTCACCTACCCCGCCGGCCACACCGCCTCGCTCACCGTCGACGCCGGCAAGGCCTTCAACAGCGCCACCGGCTCGATCACCATCGGCGCCGACACCCTCTCCGGCTGGACGGAGAGCGGCGGCTTCTGCGGCACCGACAACCACTACCGGGTCTACTTCCACGCCCAGTTCGACCGGCCGTTCAGCAGCGCCGGGATCGTCCGCACCGGCGGCGCGGACCAGGGCACGGTCGACACCGCCCGGCGCAGCGCCACCGGGGCGAGCGAGGGCATCGCCCCGCAGCCCGCCCGCACCGAGGAGGCCCGCGAACGCCGCTCCGGCCAGGGCGGCGACCAGCACCCCGACCGGGAGCGGGCCGCCTCCGGCGCCCAGGCGCTGGTCTCCTTCGACACCGGCCAGGACCGCACCGTCACCGCCCGGGTCGGCCTCTCCTTCGTCAGCGCCGAGGGCGCCCGCGCCAACCTGCTCGCCGAACAGCGCGGCGCCGCCTTCGACGAGCTCCGCACCGCCGCCCGCGCCGGCTGGAACGACCTGCTCGGCCGGATCGCCGTCGACGGCGGCACCACCGCCCAGCGGCGCATCCTCTACACCGCGCTCTACCACGCCCTGCTGCACCCCAGCGCGATCAGCGACGCCGACGGCCGCTACCCCGGCTTCGACGGGAGGATCCGCACCGCCAGGCCCGGCCACACCCAGTACGCCGACTTCTCCGGCTGGGACGTCTACCGCTCCCAGGTCCAGCTGCTCGCCCTGCTCGACCCGGCCAGGGCCGCCGACGTCGCCCAGTCCGTCACCGACCAGGGCGCGAGCGCCGGCTACCTGGACCGCTGGACCCTCGCCAACGGCGGCACCGGCGTGATGGTCGGCGACCCGCTGCCGATCGTCGCCAGCTCGATCCACGCCTTCGGCGGCACCGACTTCGACGCGGCCGCCCTGCTGCGGATCGCCACCGACGGCAGCCGCGACACCCGCCAGCGGCCCGGCCACGGCCCCTACGACACCATCGGCTACATCCCGGCCGACGCCGGCGGCGTCTGGGGCTCCGCCGCCACCACCCTGGAGTACACCAGCGCGGACTTCGCGCTCGCCCAACTCGCCGGCCGGATCGGCGACACCGCCGCCCACGACGCCCTGATGCACCGCTCGGCGAACTGGCGCAACCTGATCAACAGCGGCAGCGGCTGGATCCAGCCCCGCGACACCGACCACTCCTGGCCCGACTTCCGGCCCGCCCAGCAGGACCAGTTCGTCGAGGGCAGCGCCGCCCAGTACGCCTGGATGGTCCCCTACAACCACCGCGGACTGTTCGACGCGATGGGCGGCGACGCGGCGGCGGCCGCCCGGCTGGACGACTTCTTCACCGAGCTCAACGGCGGCCCCGACTCGGAACACGCCTACCTCGGCAACGAGCCCTCGGCGAACACCCCGTGGGCCTACGCCTACGCCGGCCGCCCCCACCGCACCCAGGACGTGGTGCGCCGGGCGCTGACCACGCTGTTCGCCGACGCTCCGGACGGCGAGCCGGGCAACGACGACCTCGGGCAGATGTCCTCCTGGGTGGTCTGGGCCGCGCTCGGGATGTACCCGCAGGCCCCCGGCCGGTCCGAACTCGTGCTGGCCAGCCCGCTGTTCCCGGGGATCACGATCCGCCGCGGCAACGGCGCGGTGATCGACGTGGACGCCCCCGGGGCGTCCGCCGCCGTCCGCTACGTGCACGCGCTCGCCGTGGACGGCGCCGCGAGCACCCGGCCCTGGCTGAGCGAGGACTTCGTCCGCCGCGGCGGCACCCTGGCCTACACCCTCGCCGACGCGCCCGACCCGGCCTGGGGCAGCGCCCGCGCCGACGCGCCGCCGTCCTTCGACGTCGGCCCGGCCCGTCCGGCCACCGGCGCGGTCACCGGCCTCGGCGCCAAGTGCGTCGACGTGCGGGGGAGTTCGACCGAGAACGGGACGCCCGTCCAGCTCGCCGAGTGCACCGGCGGCGCCGCCCAGCAGTGGACCACCGCCTCCGACGGCACCCTCCGCGCCCTCGGCAAGTGCCTCGACGTGGAAGGCAGTTCGGTCTTCAACGGGGCCGCCGTCCAGCTCTGGGACTGCAACGGCACCGGCGCCCAGCAGTGGTGGCCGCGCGCCGACGGCTCGCTGCTCAACCCGCCCTCCGGCCGCTGCCTGGACCTGCCCGGCAGCAACACCGCGAGCGGCACCCGACTGCAACTGTGGGACTGCAACGGCACCGGTGCCCAGCGCTGGACCGTGCCCGCCTGACACGGAGGACCGACATGACCGACCGGAGCGCTGGCACCGGCGACCGGGAGCTCTCCCGGGAACGCGCCGACCTGCTGGAGACCCTCGACAAGCACCGCGGATTCCTCCGCTTCACCGTCCGCAACCTCACCGACGACCAGGCCGCGCAGCGCACCACCGCCAGCGAGCTCTGCCTCGGCGGCCTGATCAAGCACGTCACCGGCGTCGAGGCCCGCTGGATGCGGTTCGCGGTCGGCGGCGCCACCGCCATGCGCAGCGAACCCGTGGACTGGGAGGGCCAGTTCAGGATGGGCGAGGGCGAGACCCTGGCCGGTCTGCTGGACGCCTACACGCGGACGGCCGCCGAGACCGACCGCCTGGTGGAAGCCCTGGACCTGGACGCCGCCCACCCGCTGCCCGAGGCGCCCTGGTTCGAGCCGGGCGCCACCTGGTCCGTCCGGCGGGTGCTGCTGCACGTCATCGCCGAGACCTCCCAGCACGCCGGGCACGCCGACATCATCCGCGAATCCCTGGACGGGGCCAAGACCATGGGCTGACCCGGCCCGGCCCCACCCACGCGCTCACGACACGAGGAGACAGACATGGCCCTGCAACCCGAGGGAACCCCCTGCTGGGTCGACGCGGTGTTCCACGACGTGGAGGGCGCCAAGAACTTCTACGGCGCCGTCCTCGGCTGGACGTTCGGCGAGCCCTCGTCCGAGTTCGGCGGCTACACCCAGGCCCACAAGGACGGCAGGGCGGTCGCCGGGCTCGTCCCGCCGATGCCCGACGAGGAGATGCCCTCCGCCTGGTGCCTCTACTTCGCCTCGCCCGACGCCGCCGCCACCGCCGAGCGGATCCGTGCCGCCGGCGGCGAGCTCATGATGGAGCCCGTGCAGGTCGGCGGCCTCGGCACCATGGCGCTCGCCCGCGAACCCGGCGGCGCGGTCTTCGGCGTCTGGCAGGGCGCCGCGCACGAGGGCTTCGAGAAGGTCGGTGAGGCCGGCGCCTACTCCTGGGCCGAGCTCTGCACCCGCGACACCGCCCGCGCCGACTCCTTCCTGATGGAGGTCTTCCCGTACCACGCCCAGCAGATGGACGGTGGGAACGAGATCGACTACCGGGTCTTCACCATCGGTGAGAACCCGGTGCTGGGCCGGATGGAGATGGGCCCGGACTTCCCCGCCGAGGTGCCGCCGTTCATCAGCGTCTACTTCGGCGTCGCCGACTGCGACGCCGCCGTGGCCAAGGCCACCGAGCTCGGCGGGAAGCTCGTCTTCGGCCCGATGGACAGCCCGTTCGGCCGCTTCGCCGCCCTCGTCGACCCGCAGGACGCCACCTTCGCCGTGATCGACACGGGCCGCACCGCGGGCGGGACGCCCGCGATGACCGACGTGGTCTGACACCGCGCCGCCCCGCTCCGCCCGGCCCCGCCGACCCGGCCCACCCGGGCCCCGGCGGGGCCGGTCCGTGCCGGTCCGCGTCCGTCCGCGCCCGTCCGCGCCCGCTCACGCCGGGGAGGCGAACACCTGCGTCCACCAGGGGCCGCCGGCGCCGAAGTTCACCCCCACCCCGATCACCGTGAAGTGGCAGTTGAGGATGTTCGCCCGGTGGCCCTCGCTGTGCATCCAGTCGTCCATCACCGCCGCCGGGTCCGGCTGCCCGTACGCGATGTTCTCGCCCCACCAACCCGGCTTGTAGCCCGCGGCGCGCAGCCGGCTGTCGGCGTGCCGCCCCTCCGGGTCCGCGTGCTCGAAGTAGTGCCGGGCCACCATGTCGTCCGAGTGCGCCATCGCCGCCGTCGACACCCGGTCGTCCAGGGTGACCGGGCCGCAGCCCGCCTTCGCCCGCTCCGCGTTGGTCAGTGCCGTCACCTCCTCCGCGAACTGCGCGGCCCTGCCGGTCGGCGCCGAACCGGCCGGCTGCTTCGCGGCCGCCGCCGGGGCCTTCGACGCCTTCGCGCTCTTCGCGGCCGAGGCGGAGGCGCTCGCCGGGGCGGAGGCCGAGGCCGACACGGACGGGGAGGCGGGCGGCGAGGCGGTGCCCGCCGAGGGCGAGGCGGACGCCGACGCCGACCCGGCCGCGGAGGACGCGGGCGCCGGCGCCAACTGCACCGGGGCCGCGGCTGCATTGCCCGAGCCACCCGAACCGCCCGAACCGCCCGAGGACGCCAGGGTGTACGCCGCCGAGCAGGCCAGCACCAGCGCGGCCGCCCCGGCCACCGCCACCACCCGCCGGTTGCCGCCCGCCCGCCGCTCGGACCGGCGCCGTGCCGCCCGGCCGGCGGATGCCGCGGCCCGGCCGCGACTGCCGGAGCCGTCCTGGTCCGCCGGGTGCGGCGGGAGGTGGAACGGGGTCGTCGGGTCGTCGTTCATACTGGCTGCTCCCTGGGCCGATTCGCGCCGGTGTTCGTGCCGACGCCCTGGGAGACCACGCCACGGGGGCGCCATAACGGAAAAGGACAGCGGCGGATCACACACCCGGATTCCTGTTATCCGGTCCGTCCGCCCAGGTCTCCGTCCAGTGGGGGCCGTGGCTTGAGGACGAGCGAGGACAGGGCACATGGGCAACGACGGCGCAATGGACACCGAGGTGGTGGAGGCGGCGCAGGCCGGCGACGGGGCGGCCCGCGACCGGCTGGTCGCCGACTGCCTGCCGCTGGTCTACAACATCGTCGGCCGGGCCATGAACGGCCACCCCGACGTCGACGACGTCGTCCAGGAGACCATGATCCGCATGGTCGGCGGCCTGTCCGGCCTGCGTGACACCACCGCCTTCCGCTCCTGGCTGGTCGCCGTCGCGATGAACGAGGTGCGCCGCAGCCGCAACGCCCGGCAGGCCGGGCCCGTCCCGGACATCGACGGCATGGCCCAGGTCGCCGACCCGGCCGGCGACTTCGTCGACCTCACCGTGCTGCGCCTCGGCCTCTCCGGCCAGCGCCGCGAGGTCACCGAGGCGACCCGCTGGCTGGACGACCGCGATCGCGACCTGCTCTCGCTCTGGTGGCTGGAGGCCGCGGGCCGGCTCACCCGCACCGAACTCGCCGAGGCGCTGGAGCTCTCCCCGCAGCACACCGCCGTCCGGGTGCAGCGGATGAAGGAGCAGCTGGAGGTCGGCCGCACCGTCGTCCGGGCGCTCTCCGCCGAGCCGCGCTGCCCCTCCCTCGGCGAGCTCACCACCGCCTGGGACGGCCGCCCGAGCGCGCTCTGGCGCAAGCGAATAGCCCGCCACCTGCGGACCTGCCGCATCTGCGAGGGTACGGCCCGCGGCCTCGTCCCCGCCGAGGGACTGCTCGCCGGCCTCGTCCTGGTGGTGCCGATGCACGGCTTCTCGCTCGGACCGGAGTTCTTCGCGGCCAAGCTCGCCGCCCTGCCCGGCCCGGGCACAGCCGTCACCTCGGTGCTGACCCACACGGGTTCCGCCGGATCCGCGGCCGTGCCGCCCGCGCCGTCCGGGGCGGGCGACCGGGTGCTCGACCTGATCGGACCGCGGGGGACGCGGAGCCTGCGCCGGGCCGCCCGGCGCCGGGCCCGCCGCGCGCTCCAGGCGGCCGGTGCGGTCGCCGTCACCGCCGCCGTGCTCGGAGTCGTCCGGGGTCTGCCCGACGACACCGTCCCGCCGCCCCCGCCCGCCCCCTCGGTCTCGGTGCCCGGCCCGCGGACCGTCGCCCTCGACGCCCCCGCGCCCTCCCCGTCGCCGACCACGGCCCCGCCCAGCCCCTCCCCGTCGCCCTCGGCGAGCCCGAGCCCCACGCCGCGGAGCCCCGAGCGGCAGCTCGTCGACCTGATCAACGCCGAGCGGGCGAAGCGCGGGTGCCGTGCGCTGCGCGTCGACGCCAAACTGCACACGGCCGCCCAGCGGCACTCCGAGGACATGTCGGCACGCCGCTACTTCGACCACGACGACCCCGCCGGCCGCGGCCCGGAGAGCCGGATCGACGCGGCCGGCTACCGGTGGCGGGCCTGGGGCGAGAACATCGACCAGCGCCGCAAGTCCCCGGCCGACGTCTTCGACGACTGGATGGACGACGACTACCACCAGCAGAACATGCTCGACTGCCGCTACCTCGACGCCGGCGTCGGCACGGCCCCGGACCCGGCCGGCGGCCTCCTGTGGACCCTGGACGTCGGCACCCCGGCCTGACCCGCCGCCCGGTCCTCCGCCCGGCGCGGTCCTCCGCCCGGTCCGACCCGTCGCCCGGTCCGACCCGTCGCCCGGTGCGGCCCGACGGGACGTCAGCCGTGCCGGGCCGAGCTCCAGCCCTGCCGGTGCAGGCGCTCGATGCCGTCCAGCAGCAGGTCGAGGGCGAACTCGAACTCGAACCGGTCGTCGCAGCCGCCGCCGACCACCGACCCGTCGTCGTGCGCGGCACCGGCCGTGGCGATCTCCACGATGTGCGGGTAGTGGACGGCAGCCTCGCGCAGGACGGCGGCCCGGACCTCCGGGTCGGCGGAGGGCGGGGGAGCGGGGAAGAGCTCCTGGGTGAAGCCCCACACCCGGCCGCCCAGCGCGTGCATCGCGTGGTGGGTGAGGTCGGCCGAGAGGCCGCCCGCCCGGAACATCCCGATCAGCGAGTCGAGGTGGCCGAGCGTGCCCGGCGTCGGGCCGGGCCGTGACTCGACCACCCGCGCGGCCCACGGGTGGCGGAGCAGCGCGTGCCGGGTGGCGAGGATGCGCCCGCGGACGGCGTCCTTCCAGCCGTCGCCCCCGTCCGGGGGGCCGATCTCGCCGACGACGACGTCGACCATGCCGTCGAGGAGCTGCTCCTTGTTGGCCACGTGCTTGTAGAGCGCCATCGGGACGACTCCGAGCTCCTGGGCCAGGCTGCGCATGCTCAGCGCGTCGATGCCGGACCGGTCCGCGAGCGCGACGGCGGTGCGCAGCACCCGGTCCCTGCTCAGCGGGGTCCGCCGACCGCCGTCCGCCTGCCGGGTCATCTCCGACCGCCTCTCCTCCGTCCGCCTCCCGGGGCTCGTCCGACGAGCCCGGGTCCCGGACGCCCCTTGACTGGTGTACGGCGTACACCCTACCGTTCCGAGCGGAGGTGTACGCCGTACACCTCCGTCGGTGCCGCGCTGCCGCGACCCCGGCCGTTCGTCGACCAAGGAGCAACGGTGGAACCGTCGGGAAGGCTCGCGAGGGCCGCAGGCCTCTGCTACTTCGTCACCCACGTCACCTCGATCGGCGGGCTCGTCCTCTACGGGCCCGTCCTGAACGACCCCGGCTACGTCCTCGGTGCAGGCCCGGACGTCCGGGTGCTGCTCGGCGCCCTGCTCGAAGTGCTGCTGGCCCTCGGCATCGTCGGCACCGCCGTCACGCTGTACCCGGTCACCAGGCGCCACGACGAGGCCGCCGCCGCCGGCTACGTCGCCCTGCGCGTCCTGGAGGCCGCCGTCATCGCGGTCGGCATCGTCAGCCTCCTCGCCGTGGTGACCCTGCGCCGGCACGGCGCGGACGGCGCCGACCCGGCCGCACTCGCCACCACCGCCCGCGCCCTGGTCGCGGTCCACGACTGGACCTTCCTGCTCGGCCCCAACTTCGTCTGCGGCGCCAACACCCTGCTGGCGGCGTACCTCATGTACCGCTCCCGCCTGGTGCCGCGCTTCGTCGCCGTCCTCGGGCTGATCGGCGGACCGCTGATCTTCGCCTCGGCCGTCGCCGTGCTCTTCGGCGGCTACACCCAGGTCTCCGCCTGGGGCGCCCTGGCCGCCGTTCCGGTCTTCGCCTGGGAACTCGCCCTCGCCGCCTGCCTGGTGACCCGCGGCTTCGCCCGGGCAGCCGCTCCGGTTCCGGCCGCCGTCTGAAGCGTCGCATTCCGGCCAATCGTCGCCGGCCCGGCCCGCCGGTCGGGCACTGCGACCGGCCGGCCCGGACCGTGGCCCCCACCGGCGCGAACGCGGGCGCCCGTCGGATGCCGGGCCTTCCGGAGCCCGGAATTCCCGATGTGATCGTCCCGTACGGGCGGCGGGGAGCCGGGCCCGACGGCGGCATGAAGGCCGGCACCGGCTGCTGTGCGGCGCATCGCCACCGCCGCTGACCTGCCGAACGGCGTCGCCGCCCCCGCTGCCGCCCGTTCCGGCCGGGCGCGGCCCGCCGGGGGCGGCGCACCGCCGCGTCCCGGGCCGCGCGGGGCGGAAGGAGGCGTGAACACGTCATTAAACGGCGGGGTCGGCCGATCACTGCTGTCGCGCACGCCACACGCGTGGCTAGTGTCCGCCCGGTACCGGCGCCCGCCGGTCGATCGGTTCGTGTGCAAGGGGGAAGTGGCATGGGCTCAGGACAGCGTGCGGCCGGTCTGGCCGCCGCGGCGGTCATGGCAGCCGGCGTCGGCCTCGTGGGCTTCGCCGGCCCGGCGGCAGCCGTGTCGACCACCTGCTACGTGGGGAACGTCTGCCTCTACGACGACTCGTACTTCAACGGCGGCACCTGGTACCGGAGCGCCTCCCCGGGGACGTACAACCTCACCGGATTCAACGACCGCACCTCCTCGTGGATCAACAACTCCTGGACGAACGACGCCAAGTGGTTCTGGGGAGCCAACGCCACCGGCGGCAGCGAGTGCATGAACCCCAACTCCAGCAACGGGTACGTCGGTTGGTACAACAACGACGAGGCGAGCTCGGTCCGCGTCTACACCGACGACCTCGCCTGCTGACGAGCCCGTACGAAGCGGCCCGGATCCCGCGCGTCGCGGATCCGGGCCGTCGGCCCGGTGAAGAGCAAGGGGAACCCAGCGTGTCCGTAGTGCAGTTCGAGGCCGTCGGCCGCACCTTCCGCTCGGGCGGGGCCGAGGTCCGCGCCCTCGCCGGCGTCACCCTGCAGGCCGAACGCGGAGAACTGGTCGCCGTCATGGGCGCCAGCGGCTCCGGCAAGACGACGCTGCTCAGCATCGCCGGCGGCCTCGACCGGGCCGACAGCGGCCGGGTCCGCGTCCTCGGAGAGGACCTCGGCCGGCTCTCCGAACGGCAGTTGGCCCGCCTGCGGCTGACCGCCGTCGGCTTCGTCTTCCAGGAGCTCAACCTCCTCGCCGAGCTGACGCTGGAGGAGAACGTCGCGCTGCCCCTGGAGGGCGCCGGGACGGGCCGGCACGCCGCGCGGTCCGCCGCCCGGGCCGCGCTGGCCAGGGTCGGCCTCGACGGCACGGGCGGACGGTTCCCCGACGAGGTCTCCGGCGGCCAGCAGCAGCGGGTGGCGATCGCCCGCGCCGTCGTCGGGGACCGCCGCCTCGTCCTCGCGGACGAGCCCACCGGCTCCCTGGACTCGGACACCGGCGCCGAAATCATGGAACTCCTGCGGCAGCTCTGCGACAACGGCACCACCGTGCTGCTCAGCACGCACAACCCGGCCAACGCCGACTTCGCGGACCGCGTCGTGCACCTGCGGGACGGCACGCTCGACCGGATCGAGGAACGGGCTCCGCGCGCAGCCCGCGAGGACGTCCGATGATCCACCGGCACCTCCCGGTCGACCTCCGGATCGCCTGGTCGACCGTGATCGGCACGGGCCGCCGCCGCGCCATGCTGCTGCTGATCTTCGCCGTCCCCGTGCTGCTCGCCACCGCCGCCGCCTCCGTGGTGGACACGCTCAACCTGTCGCCGCAGCAACTCGCGACCGCCGCGATGGCCCGCGCCGGCCTCCAGATCGACCGGATCGAGCCGGGCCCGGCCCCCGCCGACCTGTCCGCCGTGGTCGGGCCCCTGCCCGCCGGCACCGCGGCCGTCCCCTACTACAAGGCGCCCGAGGTCCCCGTCGTCGTCGGCGGCCTCACCCGGTACGCCGCCTACCGGGAGAGCGACTGGACGGCGGCGGCCACCCGCGGCTGGCTGCGGACGAAGGCCGGGCGAGTGCCCGCAGGCCCCGGCGAGGCCGCCGTCTCCGAACACCTCGCCGCCGCGCACCACCTGGCCCTCGGCGGCACCCTGCGGTTCAGCGGGTCCGACACCCCGGCCGTGGTCGTCGGCCTGGTCGAGGACCCGGCCGCCCACGACGCCGAGTTCGTGGCCGGCGGACCGGGCCTGTTCGAGCGGTGGTCCGACCCGGCCCGCGCGGCCGAATCGGGCGTCACCCGCGGCTGGCTGGTGACCGGCCCCGGCGCGGCGGGCCGGATCGGCCCGCAGGCCGCACGGCTCCACCTCGCCGTCCGGACCAGGCCGCAGGTCGCCGCGGCCGCCAGGACCCTGCTCGCGGCCCAGCCCGGACTCGTCGCCCTTCCCGGCCTGCTCCTCGTGCTCGCCGGATCGGCCGCGGCCTTCGGCATCCGGATGCGCCGCCTGCAGCGGCAGTTCGGCCTGCTGTCCGCCGTCGGGTTCGACGGCACGCGGCTCGTCCGGCTGGCCCGGGCCGCCGGTCTGCTCGCCGCCGCCGTCGGCGGAACCGCCGGCGTGCTCCTCGGAACGGCCCTCGGCGCGGCCGTCCGGCCGGCCGTCCGGGCCGTCGTCCACCGCGACCTCGCGCCGGTCGACCTCGCGTCCCCGCGTCCGCCGGTCCTGCTGGCCGCGACCGTGCTCTGCGGCGCCCTCGCCGTCTGGCTGCCCGCACGGCTCGCCGCCGGGCACACCGTCCGCCGGCGGCTGAGCCGCGTCCCCACCGACACCACCGGACGGCACCGGCGGCGGGCGGCAGCGGCCTGCGGCGTGCTGGCGGCCGCCGCCGTCGCCCTCGGGGCCGCCTCCGGGTCGAGCACCCCCGGAGTGGTCGGCGGCACCGCCCTCCTCGCGGCCACCCTGCTGGTGGTCCCCGACCTCCTGCTGCTGCTCGGCCGGGCCGCCCGGGGGCTCGGGCCGGGACCGCGGTTCGGCCTGCGCGACCTCGCCAGGGACCGGCGCCGCCCCGCCGCGGCCGTCGTCCTCGGCGTGGTCACCGTCGCCTTCGCCGCCTCCACCGCCGTCTTCGTCGGCAGCAACGCGGCCCGGGACGCCCGAGAGTACGCCGGCTCGCGGCACCCCGGCCAGATCGAAGTGGTGCTGCGGGACGCACCGCCGTCCGCCGCCGTCGAGGCCGCGGTGCGCCGGGCGGTCGGCCCGCGGGCCTCCGTCGTCCAGGTCCGGGGCGTGTACGCCGCGGACCGCCCCGCCGCCGACGCCCCGTCACGGCTCGCACTGCCGAAGGTCGCCCTCCTCGCGCGGACGCCGCAGGCCGCCAACCCCCACGGCACCCTGCAGATCGTCGAGACGGAGGCGGACTTCCGCGCGCTCACCCGGCGGGACCGGACGGCCGACGAGGCCGCCGCGCTGGCGGCGGGCGAGATCGTGGTGTTCGACCCCGCCTTCGTCCGCGACGGGAACGCCGCGCTGGCCTTCGAACCGACGCCGGGCACCGCGGGCCGGGCGCCGCTCACCGCCGCGGCCCGCCCCGGCGACCCCGTGGACCGGACCACGCGCAACCGGGCCACCGGCGTGCTCACCGCCGCCGCCGCCCGCGGCCTCGGCCTGTTCCCCGTCACCACGACCTACCTCGCCACCCCCGACGACGGGCTGCCCGCGGGCATCGAGGACCGGCTCGGCACCGCCCTCGAACCTCTCGGCGTCCCCGCCACCGCCCTGCGGATCGAGTGGCCCCGCACCCAGCCCGTCCCCGCCCGGTGGAACGTCATGATGGCGATCGCGGGCACCACCGTCCTGGTCGCGACCCTGCTCGCGGTCTCCGCCTCCGCCCAGGAACTGAGGCCCCGACTGCGGCTGCTCCACGTCATCGGCTTCGGCGGCCGCACCCAGCGGCTGGTGTCCGCGACGCAGTCGGCGGCGATCACCTCGCTCTCGCTCGGCTGCGGACTCCTCACCGGCATCGTCCTCGCCGGAGCCCAGCTCTGGCCGAAGGGCACCGCCCTCGTCGTCCCCTGGGCCTCCCTCACCGCCGCGACCCTCGCCCTGATCGCCCTCGCCGCCCTCGCCGGCTACCTGGTCAGGCCCACCACCACCCGCACCCGCAGGCGGCCCACCGGCTGAGGGCGCCCGGCTGCAGCGGCCGGAGCACCGGAGCACACAACGACGAAGGCGGAGGACACGAGAGGCGCGAAGCGGGGTGAGTGGTCCTTGCCCTGGATCTGCGCTACACCGCCGCCCACCGGCGCAGTGCGGCCGTCGCCGCCGCGGCGTCAGCAGCGGGCAACTGCGCGATGCGCGCCGCATGCGTACCCCCGGGCACCCGGAAGAGGTACGAGTCCCGGGACCCCTGTCCCAGCCTGAACAGCTCGGCCACCGCCGGGTCGGCGCCGCCGTTGACGAACATCAGCCGCTCGCCGTGTGTGCGCACCCACCGGTCCACGTCGCGCATCGCCTGCGGCCGGTAGCGGAGCGGGATGTCGCGGGGGACGAAGGTGCGCGGCTCGGTGGCGCCGGGGTGGCGGAGCAGGTCGGCGAGGTGGGCCGTCTCGACCGGGAAGTACCCCAGCTGGGTGCCCAGCTGGTAGAAGTACGGGACGAACTGGTTCGCCACCGAGTCCGCGTAGACCGGGAGTTGGGCGACGTCGGAGAGCCAGCCGTACAGCGCCCCGTCGGAGGCGTCCGGAGCGGGTACCGCCGGGCACCCGGCCTGGCCGCGGCCCTGCCAGAACATGAACGGCGCCCGCAGCACGGCGATCTCGAAGGCCTTGTCTGCGCCGCCGATCAGTCGGAAGCCGTCGCCTCGGGAGTCCGCCCAGGCCTGGTACCGGGGCACCAGGGCGGCACGGCGCTCCAGCAGGGCCCGCTGGGCGGACCGAAGGGCGCTGCGGCACTCGGGGGTGCCGACGGTGCGCAGGAAGTCGAGGTAGGCGGAGTCCTCGTGGTCGTCGACGTTGTTCGGCGCGGAGTAGGCGACCGAGCCGGCCACGTCCTGCGGGTAGAAGCGGCGGTGGTAGACGGTGGCCATGCCGCCCTTGCTTCCGCCGGTGGAGATCCACGCCGACCGGTAGACCTGGCGCAGCGCCTCGACCACGTGGTGGTGGTCTGCTGCGGCCTGCCAGATGTCGAGGTCCGTCCAGTCTGTGGGCTCGGGGCGCGAGGAACCGAAGAACCGCTGCTCGGTGCTCACCTGGTTGCCGTCCAGCAACTCGGCGGGCTCCGAGCGGAACTGGGTGGTGGCGACGGTGTAGCCGCTGGTGTACAGCACGGTCGGCCGGTCGGTGCCGCGGTGCAGGAGCGTGAGCCGCTGCTCGAAGCCGCCCCTCTCCGGGTGGTGGTGGTCGGTGGCCTGGTGCAGCGTCAGGACGAAGAAGCGGAAGCCCGGCGCGGCCGGCTTCTCCTCCGCGATGCGCAGGCCCGGCACCGCCTCGATGGCCGCCCGGATGTCAGCCGGTCCCGTCTCCTGCGCCGCCGCGGCGGGTACCGCGGCCGTGCCGGCCAGCAGGACCGCCACCGCGGCCTGGGTCAGCAGTCGTCCGATCGTCGTGCGCAGCATGTTTCCTCCCAGGTCCTCGATGCCCCGAGTCAACCGGCGCGGCGCAGGCCGCGGATCCCGCCGGGGCGGGGTTCCGTCTCCCTCCCGAGAGGGAGATGCGGCCCTCGACGCGTGCCGCTCGGGACCCGAGAAGACGACGAAGGCGGAGGACGCGAGATTCCGGAACTGCAACCGGCCGGGCTTGGTGTCATCCGTTCCCAGTTCTCCGGTGCGGTGTCCACACCCATCCATGTGCACCCTGACCTGCGGCGTTCGGAGCGTCCCTCTACCGACTCGATCGTGGGTGGACAGCGACGAACGAGACGGAGACCGAGACGACCGATCCGCACCGGAGGCTGGTTGACTGGCGGTGCTCTGGGGAAGGCGGGGGAGGGGCGCGCGGACCTCCCAGCACGCCCGACTGAGACGGAACACGACGAAGGCACCGACCGGAAACCGGTCGGGGCCTTTCGTCCGCCCTGGCGGGCAGAGGCGGAGGATACGAGATTCGAACTCGTGAGGGGTTCCCCCAACACGCCTTCCAATTCTCCCGGACCCCGTCGGCCGGGGTTCGCACCCGTTCCGAACTGTGGCGGAGCGGGTCGATGGGCAGCGGCTGAATGTGGCGGTACGGGGGTGAACGAGACCAGGGCCGAGACCAGGGCCGGCCGTGCTTCGCGGCACCCCGGGGACGTGCCAACGGTCTGCGGGGCTGAGATATCTCCGGTGCCGACCCGTGGGGAGGGGGCGGGACCGGGGGCGGAACGGGCCGCTGTCGGGCGCAATGGAAGGGCCGGCTCGGTGAAGCGGACCGGTGTGTCGGTGTGGATCGAGTCCGCGCCGATCGTGCGACGGGGAGGACGGCGGCGAGCAGAGACGGTGAGCGGCGGCTGGACCGGTCGGAGCGGTTCGGCGAACGGCTGCTGGGGGCGCTGCTCGATCAGGCCCACGAGGTGCCGCCTCAGCTGATCGCCCCGCTGGTCGCCGACGCGGCGATCAGGTTCGACGGTCGTGACCCGGCGCTCCTGCTGCAGGACTACGGTCAGCTGGTGCTGGTGCCGCTGTCCGGCCGGGGGGCTGGCGCCCGGGGAACCGGTCCCGATCGACGGGTCGCCCGCGGGTGCGGCCTTCCTGCGCGGTGTGCCCGTCGAGGTACCGCGGGCCGACGGGGTCCGGGTGTACCTGCCGTTGCTGGACGGCGGCGAGGTCGGGGTACTGGCCCTCACACTGGACGCCGTCGACGACGACCGGCGGCTCCTTCGCCGGTTCGCCGGCCTGGTCGCGGACCTGCTGGTCACCAAGAGCGCCTACACCGACCGGATCTTCCAGGCCCGGCACCTGGACCCGATGAGCGTTGCCGCAGAGATCCGGTGGTCGCTGCTGCCTCCACTCTCGATGACCGTCCCCCGGGTCGCCGTGGCCGGCATCCTCGAGCCCGCCTACCAGGTGGCGGGCGACAGTTTCGACTACGCACTGAACGGCGACCTCCTGCACGTGGCCACGATCGACGCGATGGGCCACGGGCTGGACGCCGCGACCATGGCGACCGTAGCCATCGGCGCGTACCGGCACGCCCGGCGAGCCGACATCGGGCTGGCCGAGATCTACGCGTTCATGGACCGGGCCATCGCCGAGCAGTTCGAGCCGGATCACTTCGTCACCGCGCAGATGATGCGCCTGAACACCGTGACCGGCCACCTGCAGTGGGTCAACGCCGGGCACCCCATGCCGCTGCTGATCCGCGACCACGTCGTCGTCGAGCGCCTGGAGAGCGTCACCACCCTGCCGGTCGGGTTCGGCGGCGAGGAACCGGTGATCAGCGAGCGGATGCTGGGACACGGCGACCGGGTCCTGTGCTTCACCGACGGCCTGGTCGAGGAGCGCGAGGCCGGCGGGGAGCAGTTCGGGGAGGAACAGCTCATCGACTGGGTCGGCCGCGTCGAGCACTCGCAGGACGGGGTGCGGCATGGTGCGTGCGCTCTCCCACGTCCTGGAG